>JBDHXS010000054.1:0-16887 GCA_039810845.1 Runella sp.
GTGGCACGGTCTAAATAAATCGAATAATCATAAACTCCCGCCTCGGTGAGCACAGCAGAGAGTTCGGGCCAGATTTCGTCGTGGCGTTTTTTATACTCAGCCTCAAAACCAGGCTTTAGTTTCATTAGAAAAGCAACTTTTTCCATGTGTGTCTTGGGTAAGGAATAAAAGATAACAAACCAAAAAGAATCTTTGGGCTCAACCCTCCTGTACTGTTATGCATAGAAAACCAGATATGCCTACAATTTGTCTAATGCCTGAGCCAAATCTTCGATGAGAAAATCGGCTTCTTCCAGCCCAATGTAAAAACGTATCAATCGGTGTTCTTGCTCATTAGGGTCAAAGTCATTGGGGTCTAACCCTGCGCACTTGGGCAACACCAGCGATTCGTGTCCGCCCCAGCTTACGGCCAATAAAAAGTGTTGGAGATTAAAGGTAAAGCGTTCGATTTGGGCGTGCGATTCGGCTTTGATAGCCACTGTGAGTAGGCCGCTTGCGCCCGTCATTTGTTTTTTAGCAAGCTCGTATTGAGGGAAATCGGGATCAAGCGGGAAATACACTTTCTCAATTTTGGGATGATTTTTGAAAAAAGACAACACTTTTTGGGTGCTTTCGGCGCTTTGTTTGAGACGAATCGGCAACGTTCGTAAACCTCGCAGCAACAACCACGCATTGAAAGGCGACACAAAAGCACCTGTATTGTGGGCTTCACGGTCAAAAATCTGCTTAATCATGGCCTTGTTGCCCGTAAGTACCCCAGCTACCGTGTCGGAGTGCCCGCCAATGTACTTGGTGGCCGATTGCAGACAAAGGTCAATGCCGAGGCGGTGCGGTTTTTGGAAAATAGGGGTGCAATAACTGTTGTCGATGATGGTAATAATGCCCCGCGCTTTTGCCAACTTCGCCACAGCCTCAATGTCTTGAAGTTCGAAGGTTAAGCTGTTAGGCGATTCGAGATAAATGACTTTGGTGTTGGGCTGAATAGCCGCCTCAAAATGCTCAATACGCGTGCCGTCGATATAGGTGGTGCTTACGTTGTAGCGAGTCAGTACGTTGTCAAACAGTTTCCACGCCCAGGTGTAGGGTTTTTGAACACTAACGATGTGGTCGCCCGCTTGGACGTTGGACATGACGGCGCAGAAGATGGCCGAAGCCCCGCTATTGAGCACAAGGGCATCTTCGGCTTCGTCGAGGGCAGCGAGTTTTTTACGGAGAATATCTACCGTAGGGTTCATGCCTCGTGTATAGAGGTAGTCCGACATTTCGTCCTCAAAAGCACTGCGGAGCGAAGCAAAGTCGTTGAAAGCAAAGTTGCTGGTTTGGACAATCGGCGGGCTGACGGCGTTGAAGTACTGCGCGCGGTCTTCGGCGAGTTCGTTAATGATTTGGGAGTAGTGCATGGGAATAAAAAAAGGAACAAAACTCCGCGAAGATAACCGAATCTACTATATCTATGAGTGGGCAGCTCGGCGAATGATGCCACTCGCTAAAAAACAGCCCCCAAGTAGGGTAATGAAAAGGGTTAGGAGCAAAGTACTCCAGTAGAACTGATTCCCCCCAATGTTGAAGAAATAAATAGAAAATAGACCAAAGAAAGTGATGATACTTCCGCCGATAAGCTCCCATTTCCAAGCAATAGCCAAAAGAAGCAATAACCCAGCCCATGGTAAGGCGTTAGGGCTATTTTTGATGATTCCTTGCCATCCACCTCCGTAGGTTTCGGCTCCTGAAAGCAGCGCAAATATAAGAGTCAGTAAGGTGATGAGGAGAAGTGTGTAACGGGCAAAAATACGAAAAAAATTGGCGTAACGGAGTTGATTGGAAGTGTTCATGGTTTTTGGTAATTGGTTGATTTTGTGAGACAAAAGTGGCTAATCAGCTCTGCAAAAAACTTGACATATATCAATTTTTTGAGTTCATTTCAAACAAATAATCTACTAATTTGCCGTCTTAATACCCTTACTTCATTTTATGATACCCCTTCGTTCGTTAAATACGCTCATTAATACCCTCAAAACCAACCACCGAAACGTAGGGCTTTTGTGCAACCAAACTGCCTTTTTGTTTAAAGAAAAAATGTATTTGATGGATTGGTTGGCCAAAGAAAAAGTGCTGAAAACAATTTTTGTGCCCGAACATGGCCTTTTTTCTGAACTACAAGACCAAGAAGCCCTGGAAAATGCCGAAATCTATCATTTTTGGGAAGGTGTCAACTGCGTTTCTCTGTATGGACACGATGAGCAGAGTCTGAAACCATCGCCAGAAAAGGTAGAGGAGTTAGATGATATTCTGATTGATATTCAGGATGTTGGATGTCGGTATTTTACGTATTTGACTACCATTGCGTATTTGTTTGAAACACTTACCCACTGCCGACGTCCACCGCGCGTGTGGGTGATAGACCACCCCAATCCCGCAGGTCGCCAAGTGGAAGGCTCGACCATTTCGGCTACTTACGCGTCCTTCATAGGGCATGAGGGGCTATTGCACCGCCATGGCCTGACACTCGGAGAAATCGCACTGTGGCTAAAGGAGTTTTATGGAGGAACGTTTGACTTACAGGTGATTAACTCGTCTTCTCCCGACTTTTTCATGCAAATCTACCCTTCTCCCAATTTCCCTTCGTTGCAAACCGCCGAGCTTTACAGCGGTCAGTGTTTGTTTGAAGCCACCATTTTGAGCGAAGGGCGCGGCACTACGCGCCCTTTTGAAATAGTTGGAGCACCTTTTTTGCGCTGGGAAACCCTCCACTGCATCAAACACGACGTTGAACTCCTAAGCAACGGTTACGATTGGTTCAATTACGTGTTGAGGCCACTCCAGTTTATTCCCACTTTTCATAAATATGCCAACGAACTCTGCGGAGGTTTTCAAATACACCTTTCTACGCAAGCAAAAAATCACTCATTGTTGAGTTCATTGCTGTTGCTACGCGTTTTTAATGAATACGTTCCGAATCTTTGGCGGACGGGTGCTTACGAAAAAGGAAATCCTCGCACGGCCTTAGAAATTTTGGTGGGGGACGAATTATTGATTGATTTTGTGCAGGGTAAAGGAGAACTTAAAATTACGATAAATTATTTAGAAAGTATTGAAAATGAATGGATTAAATCCGTAAAAGGTATAATCAACGAATGTCTTTTTTCAGTTTTATGAAACATTTAATCTATTATTTTTGATAAACTTTGCTAATCTAATAATTTTTATGGGAAACACTTTAGACATAACCTATTCCTATTTTAACCATTTGCATAATTATGCTATTTGGACCGCTGCACGTGCTGCTCAGCGAGGATTTACGACAACTAAAAATATTCAAGCAGCAATCAATAGTACCTATTTAGAAAAACTTTTAGAAGGTGAGATTAGTATTTCTGATAAAGAAGAATTTGACCGTTTTCATGTGACGTGTTGTAAGCAAATAATGGACAAGTTAAAAAATTTATTAAGAGATAATTCTTATAAAGTTACCTATGGAAGGGCTGCTAAGATTGTAAACATCTATATCAAAACCGCAATTGTTATTCCTAATCCAGAATCGAACTTATCATTTATTGTGCATCCTCCTATCGATAGAATATTGCTTTCGAATATTATCAAGTTCAAAAGTTTTCAATTTGACACTATCAGTTGGACTCAATTTACGGAGAATGATTATTTCGATGTTATTAGAAAACAGAGAGAAAGAGGTTATGGCGAGGCTATTGCATTTTGGAAAATTGAAGCATACTGGTCGCCATCTGAAGATAGTGAATGATATTTTTTGACTCGTATAGAGCCATCATTGGGTTAGAATTCATTCGGATAAATATGACTATTATGAAAACACTTTTTTTGGTTATAGTATCGACATTACTTTCTATGCCCCTCCACGCCCAACCCAAAATCGTGGTTTTTCAAACTGATTTTGGCTTGAAAGACGGGGCTGTATCGGCCATGAAGGGCGTGGCCATGGGTGTAAACCCCGCACTACGGTTGTTTGATTTGACCCACGAAATTCCTGCGTATAACATTTGGGAAGCCGCTTATCGTCTCGAACAAACCGCTACCTACTGGCCCAAAGGAACGGTGTTTGTATCGGTGGTGGACCCAGGGGTAGGAACCGACCGTAAATCGGTAGTGCTGAAAACCAAGAGCGGGCATTTTTTTGTAGGGCCCGACAACGGGAGTTTTTCTTTGGTGGCCGAGTCGTTGGGGATTCAGGAAGTGCGGGTGATTGACGAAGCTATCAATCGCCGACGTAATTCGCAAGGGTCGTACACCTTTCATGGACGCGATGTGTATGCGTTTACGGCGGCGCGATTGGCTGCGGGGGTCATTACACTGGCGCAAGTAGGGGCGCGTTTGTCCAACGATGTGGTTCGAATTCCGTACCAAAAAGCGGTTTTGGAGGGAGATGCCATTAGTGGAACTATCCCGATTTTGGACGTTCAGTACGGTAACGTTTGGACCAATATCCCTGCTGAAATGGTGAAAAAGTGGGGGTTAACGGCAGGTAAAAAGGCAATGGTGACGGTTTGGGAAGGCGACAAAGAAGTGTTTCGTGGAGAAATGCCTTTTGCCAATACGTTTGGGGAAGCGCCCGAAGGGCAAAATCTTTGTTATTTGAATAGCTTGATGAACTTTTCTTTTGCCGTCAATATGGGTGATTTTTCTACTAAATACGGCGTCAAAAGCGGTCCAACTTGGAAAGTGAAGTTAGAAAAACGTTGACATTCCAAGTTTTGGAAACTTAGAATGTCAATAAAAAACTTCAAAATACTTCTTTAAGTAGCTCGTAATCAGTGGAATTAACGGTTAACAGATAACGATTAACAGTGCGTAAGCACTTATTTCCGCGCCAGACGGGCATAAACGGTCGCCAACACAGGCTCACTTTCGTTGTGAAGGCGGTCGAGGGCCGTAACAGCGTAGGTGTAGCGCCTGCCACGTTTGGCACTTTTATCAAGTGCTCGCGTTTGACCTTCGTAACAACCCACCAACAGGCGAGGTGCTTCACTATCGGAGTAGCGATACACGGCATAATAATGAGCAAGACTGCCGTCGCGGGCTGCTTCAGAGGCCGCCCAACGCAGTTCGACGCCGTCGCGGGTATCTTTTACCTGTAAATTTTTGGGAGTCAAAGGGGCTGTATGGTCTTTCCACGGCATGGTGGGAGGAAACGCAGGCTCTTTGTAGAAATTGGTTCGTAACGAGTCGGCGTGCCCTAGTTTGTTTCCAATCAATGATTTTGAACTAAAAAAAACACTCCCCAAAACTTCGGGATTGAGGCGAATAAATCGCATTTGATTGGGAAGTTCAGATGGATTAGCCCAAGTTCTATCCTTGTCTTCAGTGCCAATCCGATACGGGCCTTGACCAATGTACAAATGCCGACCGTAGGTATAAGGCAACCACCACGAAGTCAGGATTTTAAATGGAACTTTGTCAAATTTCGTAGAAAAATAAATCTGCGGAACAAGGTAATCAATCCAGCCCGCTTTCATCCATTTTTTGGTATCGGCATACAAATTATCGTACGAAGTTTGCCCTGCTTCTGTGGCCGAACCCGAGGGGTCGTCTTTGCGATTTCTCCACACTCCAAATGGGCTTACCCCAAACTTAACGTACGGTTTTTCGGCCGTAACCGCATCGCTGATTTGTTTGATAAGTTTATCAACGTTGTCGCGGCGCCAGTCGTCTTTGTTACGAAATCGACCACCGTATTGTCGGTAGGCTTCTTCGTCTTTGAGCGTTTGGCCAGTGACAGTATAAGGGTAAAAATAGTCGTCAAAATGAATGCCATCCACGTCGTATTCGTGGACAATGTTGGTCGTTACCGACGTAATATAATCTCTAACTTCAGGAAGACCAAAGTTGAACAATTTATAGCCATCGTAGTCAAATACCCACTCTGGACGCTTGCGGCCAATATTATCGTTAGAAATACTCTTACTTGCTCGGTGAACCGTGCGGTTGAGGTTGAGCCACGCGTGAAATTCAATGCCCCGACGGTGGCATTCTTCAATCATAAAATCGAGAGGGTCGTAAAAAGGCTCAGGGGCTTTGCCTTGTTTTCCCGTCAGCCACTCCGACCAAGGTTCTTCTCCGCGGGCATAAAAAGCATCGGCAGCTGCTCGCACTTGCACAAAAACCGCGTTGATGCCTGTCCGTTTGTGTGTTTCAATGAGCCGAATAAACTCCTCCCGTTGTTCAGCGGGAGGAAGGTTTTTGCGGCTGGGCCAATCAATGTTATCGACCGTTGCAATCCAAACCGCCCGCATTTCGCGTTTCATTCCCATTGGGCCAAAATCACGAGGCGTGGTACGCGGTTTTTTGGATGATTTGCAACCTTCTAACACTAAAAACAGCAACAGACAGAGCCAAGCGAGGTGTTTTTTCACAGATGATTGGGGTTAGAATGGAGGTTTAAGTAAAAGTATAAAAAATTGCTATTAGAATTCATTTGTTCGTAACAAATACAAACTCCCTGAGCTATTATTTATTGTTATTCTTTTGTAGTAACCCATTCAAAATAGGTTATTTACTAGTTTTTTGGGGAGAATTGCATAACTTCGTGAGCATTTTTCGTTAAAATACTGTTAACAACCTAATATCCCTCAGAATGGGTCTGTTCTGATAAATTAACTCCCTTTGGGGCGGGGCTATATAATTTCCATGAAACATTTCCGTAAACTCACCTTAGCCGTTGTTTGTGTTTTTGGATTAGGATTTTTTGCCTTTCGCAACGACGAACGCTTTTTTGAAATCGCTCGTAACTTAGACATTTACGCTACGTTGTTCAAAGAACTAAACCGTTACTATGTGGATGAAATCAACCCCAACCGCCTTACCAAAATGAGCATAGAATCCATGCTCAAAAATCTTGACCCATATACCAATTTCTACGCTGAAGATGAAATCGAAGATTATCGTACCATGACCACAGGTCAGTACACTGGTATAGGAGCTGTGATTACCACTAACAAAGGTAAAAACATCATTTATTCTATATTGGAGGGTTCTCCTGCCGAAAAATCAGGACTGCACATTGGAGATGAGATTGTGAAAATTGATGGGGTGGATTTAACTACCCGCAAAGATGCCAACCCCGACAAACTCATGAAAGGGCAGGCAAACTCAGTAGTAAAATTGGCCGTAAAACGAGTTGGTAGCAAAGACCCTATCGAAGTAAGCGTAACGCGTGAGTTTGTAAAAACAGGCAATGTGCCTTATTACGGCATGTTGAGTGATGAAGTAGGCTACATTGACCTCAAAGATTTTAACCAAACCGCCGCTCGGGAAGTCAAAACCGCTTTGATAGAACTTAAAGCGAAAGGGATGAAAAAACTGGTATTAGATGTCCGCGAAAACCCAGGAGGATTGCTTGATCAAGCCGTTTTGATTTGTAATTTGTTTATTCCCAAAGATGCCGAAGTTGTATCGAATCGTGGAAAGGTGACAGAGTGGAACAAAACCTATACAGCTCCTATGGCGCCTGTAGATACTGAAATTCCGTTAGTAGTATTAGTCAACGGACGTAGTGCATCGGCTTCCGAAATCGTATCAGGCGTTATTCAAGACTACGACCGTGGCGTATTGATTGGTCAGCGTACTTACGGAAAAGGACTTGTGCAGACCACCCGCGATTTGTCGTATAATACCAAATTGAAAGTAACTGTTGCCAAATATTATATTCCGAGTGGTCGCTGTATTCAAGCGATTGATTATAGTCATCGCAATGCTGATGGTAGCGTAGGCAAAGTCCCTGATTCGCTCAAAGTAGCCTTCAAAACCCGCAATGGTCGGGTGGTATATGATGGCGGTGGCGTAGAGCCCGATGTAGCTACTGAATTAATCAATCGTACGCCCATCATCACCAGTCTGAATTCGAAGGGTTTGATTTTTGACTATGCACTTCAGTACCGAGCTGCCCATCCAACCATCAAAACAGCCAAAGAATTTGAGTTGAGTGATGCTGATTATCAGTCGTTTGTAGCATGGCTAAAAGACAAAGAATATGACTACACCACACAGGTAGAAAAAGACCTTAGTGAACTCGAAGCTTCGGCTAAGAAAGAAAAGTATTTTGATGCGATTCAAGAACAATTCAAAGCCCTCAAAACCAAGCTTACTCACAGCAAAGACAGCGATTTGATGATGTTCAAAAAAGACATCAAGCAAATCTTGGAACGCGAGATAGTTTCGCACTATTATCTCCAAAAAGGCGAGCGTGAATTTGTTTTCCGAACCGACGCTGAGGTAAAAGCAGCTTTAGATTTATTTAAAGACATGCCCCGCTACGACAAAATCTTGAAAGGACAGAAGTAAAGTGCCATGATCTATTTTTGGTATCGAGCTTTTTGGGTTCTTATTGCCAGAAACTTTCAAAAACCACTCAGCGTTGAAGACGACTTTGTTCAGAGCTTTCGAGTCGGATTATTTGACTGCGAAGGATTTAGAATTATGTCTGCGTTCAAATATGCCAATTATCTTGACTATAACCGCTGGGAGTTTGTGGTTAGAACATCCCTTTTTAAAGAAATTTATCTCAAGGGGTGTTCTACAGCTCTGGGTTCCCAGAAAATCATTTACCGAAAACCCCTCAAAATTTGGTCGAGATTTACGCTTCGCTTACAAACGGTGGGCTGGGATGAAAAATGGGTGTATAATATTCAACAGTTTGAGCAAGATTCCGAAATTAAGGCAATATGTGTTTCTCGTTCTTTGGTTTGGAAAAAAAGTAAGCCCCAGATATTGCATGAAATGCTGGCCAATATAGGAGTCAAAGACCTTGAAAAACAGCCACCTACTTGGGTGAAAGCTGTTTTTGAAAACGATGCACAGATGATTAGTAAGGATCTATAATTTGATTATCCCCTCCGCAATTTTCAGCCTATTTTCTACATTTGCATTTTCATTATGAATCAAAATTTATGTTTCTGAATAGAATTAAGTCTAACGACTCAGGTATATTACTCTACGGAATTACTCCCCCAAAATCGCAAACAGCTCCTGAAAAAGTAAGCGAAATCGCTGAAAAAACCCTGTCCCGACTTCATGGCTTAGATATTGATGCTTTGATTGTTTATGATGTACAGGATGAGTCAGCACGCACCACCGAAGAACGCCCTTTTCCGTTTTTGAGTGCTCTCGATCCATTTGATTTTGCCCGAGAATATTTATACCCACTCCAAATTCCAAAGATTATCTACCGCCCCGCGAGCAAATTTACCAAAGAAGAGCTTCGCCAATGGGTAGCCGATATGGCTCAGAACGATTTTTTCCCTGTTTTTGTAGGAGTGCCATCGCCTGATTTTCAGCCAATCACGAGCCTTCCAGAAGCGTACGAAATTTGGCGTGAATACCAAGACAAATCGGTGGTAGGTGCTGTGACGATTCCAGAACGCCATGCTGTATTAAACGATGAAGACCAACGCATCCTCGACAAGATGTCGAATGGCGTTAGTTATTTTATTTCTCAGTGTGTGTTCAATGTTGACTATGCGAAACAAATGCTAATAGATTTGGTCAAAACTTGTGATGCCCAAAAACAAGCCTTACCTACCGTGATATTTACTATTACGGCCTGTGGTTCTAAAAAAACCCTGCATTTTATGGAATGGTTGGGGATTCATATTCCTGATTCAGTAAAAGAAAATTTATTAGCATCTGAAAATATTTTAGAAGCTTCGGTTGGCTTGTGCCTTCAGATTGCCGAAGAGTTAATCAGTTTCTGCACAACCAATAGCATCCCATTTGGTTTTAACATCGAAAGCGTGGCCATCCGAAAAGATGAAATAGAAGCTTCTATTCGTATGGTTAACCAAATCAGTGAGATGCTTAAAAGCCAAGGAATAAGAAAATAAATATGATATTTACAGCATGGTTAGAAATGTACTGTCTCCTACTGAATTTTTGGAAAAATCCCAAGACCTCCCAATTATTGACGTACGCTCACCTGCTGAGTATGCCCATGCGCATATTCCAAACGCGATAAATGTTCCACTTTTCAATAATGTAGAGCGGGCTAAAGTCGGTACATGTTACAAACAACAAGGGCGTGATGCAGCAGTAAGACTGGGTTTAACGTTAATTGGCCCTAAACTGGCTGATTTTGTGAGACAGGCTGATGAAATCGCAACCAGCCGAGAAGTATTGGTGCATTGTTGGCGTGGTGGAATGAGAAGTGGGAGTTTTGCTTGGCTGCTTAGAACCGCCAGTTTTGTGGTAAATACCTTAGAGGGTGGTTATAAAGCTTATCGAAACCATGTCTTAACCGCTTTTACACAGCCAAAAAATATCATCATTTTGGGTGGAAAAACGGGGAGTGGCAAAACCGATATTTTGCATGAACTGGCAAAAGGAGGTGAGCAAGTTATTGATTTAGAGGCTATCGCGCATCATAAAGGCTCTTCATATGGAGCCATTGGCCAAGCACCTCAGCCTTCTTCCGAACAATTTGAAAATCTTCTCCATGCCCAGTGGTCGCAGCTTGACCCCGAGCGCCGTGTATGGTTGGAAGATGAGAGCCGGCATATTGGTGCTTGTTTTATTCCTTTGCCGTTTTGGGAGCAAATGCAGTACGCGCAAGAACTTGTGTTTGTAGATATACCTAAAGAAGTGCGTATCCAACGCCTTGTACGTGAGTATGCCTGTTATGATCATCAACTTCTTTTGGAGGCTTCAGAACGTATTAAAAAACGGCTCGGAGGGCAGCATTATAAAGAGATTATTGAGGCTTTGACAAAGTATGATTATGCGACTGTTGCCGATATCTCGCTTAACTATTATGACAAAGCTTACCTATATGGACTTTCCCAACATCGTGTGAAACAAGTGACTCGGTTAGAGGTACAAGAAGATAATCCCGCTGCTACGGCAAAAAAAATTATGGAAGTAGTAACGGCTTAACTCTTCCATCATACCTCTTATTTCATCCTTCGCTTAAATTCTATCAATCAACTCCTTTACTTTACGGATTTTACGCCCTGCAATGTGGTCAATGATAGCGGCGGCGTGGTCGCGGCCATTTTCAATAAATACCTTTTCGGTATGAATCCCCGCTACTACCGTACCGCATAGATATAGACCCGAAACATTGGTTTCAAAAGTTTCGGGGTCAAATACTGGAATCATTGTGGTAGGGCGAAGCTCAATGCCGCATCGTTGGAGCAAGGCTCCGTCGGGAATATAGCCTACGAGCATAAAGACAAAATCGGCTTCAATCCACTCGGTTTCGCCCGTTTGTGTGTTTTCAATCTGCATTCGTTTGGGTTCAACGGCTTTGACGAGGCTGTTGAAACGAGTTTTGATTTTTCCTTCTTTTACTCGGTTTTTTACATCGGGTACGAGCCAGTATTTGACAGTAGGACGAAAATCCTCACCACGATGTACGATAGTCACGTCCACATCATGCCGATACATTTCTAAGGCTGCCTCTACGGCAGAGTTGGCCGCCCCCACAATGACCACCTTTGAAAAAGAATATTGAAAAGGCTCATCGTAATAATGGGAAACATGAGGAAGGTTTTCGCCTACAATTCCCAAATGGCGCGGGAAATCAAAATAACCCGTGGCAATGATTACTTTGTGGGCGTAATAGGTTTCACCTCCTACGGTTTCTACCTTAAAAGTATCATTATCTTCTTGTTTGACTACTTGGGCGACTTCCGTAAAGAGCTTGAAATTCAAATGATAATACCCCGCTACCTTACGATAATACTGTAATGCTTCGCTGCGATTGGCTTTTACTTCCGAAATCGGAAAAGGAATGCCACCAATTTCAATGTTTTCGGCGGTCGAGAAAAAACGCATTCGCTTTGGATAACGACGAATAGATTCCGTGATGCTCCCTTTTTCAAGGATGAGATGGCTTAAGCCTGCCTTTACTGCTTCAATTCCTGCCGCTAATCCGCAAGGCCCTGCGCCTACTATCAATACATCGTACAATTGCATGGTGTTATGTCTTATTGAAGTTACAAAATTACGGCTTTCGTGTCAATATTAGTCTCATTAATCAGGTAATATAACGGCATTTTGTTCTTATAAAGCTACATCTGTTTCTTTTTGTTTTTCATCTGTTTTTATTGCAGCGTACTTATTGTAGTCAATCCTAATTTTCACTTCCAAACTAAACCTAAATGAGAAAAGTAATACTCCTCTCAGCAACCCTCTGGATGGGTTGTTTTTCGAGCAAAGCCCAACAAAGAGCCGCCGATCGCCAAGCACCGCCGCCGCCGCCAGTATCGGCTTCGGCTCCTGCACCCGTAAAAGAAGAAAAATCATCCAACAACCTGACCTTTAACCCTGATTCGTTTGTAGTGACAGAACACGAAACGACTATCAAAGGCCAAAAAGTCCCCTACAAAGCTACAACGGGAACAATGCCTGTTTGGGACGACGACGGCAAGGCCATAGCGGGGTTGTTTTATACTTTTTACGAGCGTACTGACGTCAAAGACCGTAGTACTCGCCCCTTGGTGATTTCGTTTAATGGTGGCCCAGGGTCGGCTTCGGTGTGGATGCATATTGCATATACTGGTCCTACCTTGCTTAATATTGACGACGAAGGTAATCCCATTCAGCCGTATGGTGTCAAAAAAAATCCGTATTCGATACTTGATGTGGCCGACATTGTGTTTGTGAATCCTGTGAATACGGGTTATTCGCGCCCTACGAGCAAAGACGTACCGACTTCTAAATTTTTTGGAGTCAATGCCGACATCAAATACTTGGCAGAATGGATTGGCACTTTCGTGACGCGCAACAACCGTTGGGCCTCGCCCAAGTACCTAATTGGCGAAAGCTACGGTACGACTCGCGTTTCGGGGCTTGCTATGCAGCTTCAATCGTCACAGTGGATGTACTTCAATGGCGTCATTTTGGTGTCGCCCACAACGTTGGGAATTGAGCGTGGGGCGGTGTCGGAGGCGGCGCTGAAATTACCTTATTATGCTGCTACGGCTTGGTATCATAAAAAGTTACCTTCTGATTTGCAGCAAAAAGACTTAACGGCAATGTTGCCCGAAGTAGAAAGCTTCACTATCAATGAATTACTGCCTGCCTTGAGCATGGGGGGATTTTTGGATGAATCTAAAAAGAAAACTATTGCGGCCAAGATGGCGCGGTATTCGGGGCTTTCAGAAAAAGCCATTTTGCAAAACAACTTAGATGTGCCGCTGCAATATTTCTGGAAAGAGCTTTTACGAGAACAAGGCTATACCGTAGGCCGTTTAGATTCACGCTACAAAGGTATTGACCGAAAAGACGCAGGCGATAAGCCTGATTTTAACTCTGAACTAACCTCGTGGTTACATTCGTTTACGCCTGCTATTAATATTTATTTGCGCAACGAACTGAATTATAAGACCGACCTGAAGTACTATATGTTTGGTCCAGTGAATCCTTGGGACCGCACAAACGACCAAACGGGCGAAAACTTACGTTCGGCCATGGCGCAAAACCCTTATTTGCACGTAATGGTGCAGTCGGGATATTATGACGGTGCTTGCGATTATTTTAACGCCCAATACAACATGTGGCAGATGGACCCCAGCGGAAGATTAAAAAACCGTATGAGTTGGAAAGGCTATCGCAGTGGGCACATGATGTACTTGCGCAGAGAAGACCTACAAAAAGCCAACGAAGATATTCGGGAGTTTATCAAACAGTCGCTGCCAAAACCTGGCGAACCTGCCAAATATTAATTGATTTCCTCGGGGCGGGTGTAGAATCCGCCCTAATTTTTTAGACTTATCCACACTTTGTTATTTTTATCCACAAAATCAGTAAAATTAATCAGTTAATTGCTTGATAGTGTTGAACAAACGCTATTTTTCTTATGAAGCAATTACTACTTATTCTGGGCTTTTTTTCTCTCTCTTTTTCAACATTAACTGCTCAAACAAAGTCTCTTAAAAACTCGCCACCCCTGACGGATGCTGCCCCCGAAACAGTGGGAATGTCGTCAGAAAGACTCAACCGCTTGGACGGAGTTTTACAGAATGCCGTTACCCAAAGTAGTGTGCCAGGCGTAGCAGCTATCATCGTAAAAAATGGAAAAATCGTTTATCATAAGGCCTTTGGAATGGCTGACAATGGTGCTAATCGTACCCTCAAACGCGACGATATTTTTCGGATTGCTTCGATGACCAAAGCCATTACATCTACAGCCGTAATGATGCTGTGGGAAGAAGGTAAGTTCCAGTTGGACGACCCCATTTCCAGATATATTCCAGAGTTTAAGAATCAGACCGTCTTGAAAACCTTTAAATTTCAAGACAGCACTTATACAACCGAACCTGTTAAGTCAGAAATCACCATTCGGCATTTGCTAACGCACACATCGGGGCTTGGTTATGGGGTTATTGACGGCGACGAAAGATTTAAAGCACTTTATCACAAAGCAGGGATTGTGGACTTGTTTACTACTGAACCCGTCAAAATTGGAGATAATATCAAAAAACTGGCAAAACTGCCGCTGCATCATCATCCTGGTGAAAAGTATGTGTATTCGGAAGGATTAGACGTGTTAGGCTATTTTATTGAGCTTATGTCGGGGATGACCTTTGATGAGTTTTTAAGAAAACGTCTTTTTGAACCTTTGGGCATGAACGATACCTATTTTTATCTTCCTGATGCCAAAGCATCCCGTCTCGTGGCAATCCAAAAGCCACAAAACGGTCAGTGGGTACGCTATCCCAATACTTTTTACGATACCGAATACCCCATCAAAGGAGCTAAGATGTTCTATTCGGGTGGAGCGGGGTTGTCAAGCACTGCCAAAGACTACGCTACTTTTTTGATGATGTATCTCAATGGCGGTGAGTTGGGTGGGAAGCGTTTTTTGAGTCGAAAAACCATAGAAGCTATCTTGAGCAATCAAGTAGGCGACTTACTTGGCGGCGATAAGGCAAATTCTTCGTATGGCTTGGCTTTTGGATTATTGAACAAAGCAGGTGCTGACAAAGGAGCCAAAGGAAGCGAAGGTACTTTTGAATGGGGTGGTTATTTTAATACGAATTACTTTGCTGACCCCAAAGAAAAAATCATTGGAGTAATAATGAAACAGACCCAAAGTAGCGGCGATAACCTCAACAATCTATTTCGCCAGATAATTTATCAGTCTATTGATGATTAAGACCCCAATCCCTAACGGGGACATAAAAGTAATGCTCCCCCATTGGGGCTGGGGGGCTAAACCCAAAAAATAAGATGAGAACTTACCTATTCTTTTGTTTAACACTCTTTTGGACTACGCTAAATACGTATGCCATAGACCCAAAAACGCTTGAAATCGGCGCAAAAGCTCCCGATTTCAAACTGATGGGAACTGACGGAAAAACGTATAGTTTGGCCAGTTTTAGTAAAGCGAAGATATTGGTGGTGGTGTTTACCTGTAACCATTGCCCTACCGCTCAAGCCTACGAAGACCGCATTATCAAACTTACCAGTGATTATAAAGCCAAAGGCGTACAAGTAGTGGCTATTTCGACCAACGACCCCACAGCCGTACGATTAGATGAATTGGGCTACACTGATTTGAGCGACAGTTTTGAGGAAATGAAAATTCGTTACAAAGACAAAAAATACAACTTCCCGTATTTATACGACGGCGCTACACAAATCACCTCTTTAGCGTATGGCGCAGTAGCTACGCCTCACGTTTTTATTTTTGACCAAGCCCGTTTGCTTCAATATGTGGGTCGTTTTGATGATGTAGAGAAACCCACCGAAACCCCCAAAGTCAACAATGCCCGTGATGCCGTGGAGGCCCTACTCGCAGGTAAGCCCGTAGCTGTACCCAAAACCAAATCGTTTGGATGTTCGGTGAAATGGAAAGAAAAATCGGATTGGATTGAAAAAGGCAAAGCCCAATGGGCCAAAGAAGAAGTAAAACTCGAATCGCTCAATGCCGATGCTCTACGAAAATTGTTGAAAAATGATTCTGAAAAACTGCGTGTCATTAACGTGTGGGCTACTTGGTGCGGACCTTGTGTCGTAGAATTTCCCGAATTTGTGACCATGAATCGTATGTATAGGGGGCGAGATTTTGAGTTTGTGAGTATCACAACTGACAAACCCGCCCAACGTGAAAAAGCCCTGAAATTCTTGAAGACTAAACAAGCCTCCAACACCAACTACATTTTAGATGGAATGGACGTGTATCAATTTATTGAAATCGTAGATCCTAAATGGCAAGGGGCATTGCCTTACACGCTTATTATTGAACCTGGTGGTAAAGTTACTTATACCAAACAAGGAGCTATTAATGCCCTTGAAATTCGCAAGAAGATTGTTGAAAGCCCTACCATCAGAAGGTATTATTAGCATAAAAAGCCTGCAGTTTCACTACCGCAGGCTTAAAAAAAATAATTACAACGTCAAGCTCCAGCCTTCGCGGTAGTCACGTTTTACAAATTGATTGGCCAAATCATAATTGGTGATTTTCATGTTAGGAGCGTCGTAGTATAATTTCTTACGGCCATTATATCGGTCAACCGAACGCTTGGCCGATGGGTTGTCGCGCAACATCCAACTGCGGATGGCCAAGTTCCCGATCAAAATACTTTCGGTAAACGGTGCGGCGTATTCAAACGGCGAACTGGTTACGCCCTTGCCGTAGCCCGCAATGCACGCATTCACCCACTGCAAATAGTGATCTTCGTTGGGAACGCGGGGTATGGTTTCGGGAATGTTGAGGGTTTCGTTGGCTTTTAAGGGCAACAAACGAGGCTTAGCACCGTAGCAGTCGGCCATTAGTTTGCCTTTGGTTCCGATGAATAATACGCCTCCGTCGGAGTTTCCGAAGCTCTCACCTGGCAATAATTCTTCGGGTAATTCGGGCAAAATACCTCCGTCGTACCAGCTTACTTTGATGTTGCCTTTGCCGTCTTTACGCGGATA
>JBDHXS010000055.1:0-16869 GCA_039810845.1 Runella sp.
TAAGGATTGGATGGGGACAGGTCGGTAATTTACCGATTTCGCCTCCGAAATTCAGATTTCGTTTGAACAAACATCTTGCATAAGATTAGGCTTTGGGTTGAATGGGTGCTTTTTTGCTTCTTCCCCAAGCAACAAAGAGTGCCAAAGCTATAATGACGAAGTTGATGCCAATGACCGAAGCTTCTCCTTTGGAAATATGAAAAATGGCAGCCAATACCATCACTACGGCCAAACCAATAGCTGCTAAGGGAGTAAGATTAGGCTTGATTCGGAGGATGGAAGGAAGTAATAATCCTAAACCTCCCAGTAGTTCACTGATACCAATAAACCGAACCAGCCCTTCTGGGACTTCGGTGACCCAAGGGAGCATTTTGGAAAGTTCGGCAATGGATTGGAAGAGCTTGTTGGCTCCTGCCATTAAAAACATAGCGGTTAATAGGACTTGGACTACCCAAAGGGCAATGTTGAGGGCTTTTGAGGGACGTTGATTTTCCATTTACGTAATTGTTGAATGTTAGATTGGGTTGATTGACGATGCAAAATTGGGCGTGAATGGGGGAACGGAACGATGAGGTAGGATAAAAAAAAACGTTGATGTATGTCAACGTTTTTTTGGAGAAGAACTTTATTTTTTATTGGCTCTGATTCGACTCATGGTTTCTTTAGTCATGCCAAGGTACGAGGCAATAATGTGTTGAGGGAATCGCTGTAAAAATGCTGGATAGGTTTTTTCTAAATCGGCCAGGCGTTGTTCGGCGGTGAGTGTTTTGGTGATGTGTACTCTCTTTAATAGTTGCAAAGCTTGCCGCTCCGTGAGTACGGTTGCCAGTTCGTTCATAAAACGTAGTCCTTTCAACAAACGTTGAAATGCTTCCTGCGTTATCACCAAAAGTTCGGTATCCTCAAACGCATCAATGCTAAAAAGAGAGGGAGTGTTTTGGGCGAAACTTTCGCGGTCGGCGACCCACCAATTTTCAATGTATAAGCCCAAAATATTTTCTTTACCCGATTCATCAACAGTGTACTGCCGCATAGCTCCTTTTTTGATAAACCCAGCCATTTTACAGATGTCGCCTTCCTGAAGAAAATACTGGTGTTTTCGGAGTTTTTTAGGAACAAAAGCCTCCTTGATACGCGTAATTTCATCTTCGGACAACGGCGTCGATAACTGGCTGTTAATGTAGTATATCAAATCTTCGTGCATACAATTGTGGGAGAGTCTGACTTTGTGAAATTACGAAAGATTTTCAATAACCTTCCGTTCATCCATACCTTGTGGGGATAATTTATGGAACCGATACAAATAGGGTGCTTTATTCTGCGCTCCCGTAAACTTCTTTTCGAGGCGTTCGAGCACGTTAAGGTCGAGCATTTTCTTTTGGAAATTGTTGCGGGCAAAAGGTTTGTCATAGACCGCCTCGTACAGCTCCTGTACTTCCCGCATCGTGAACGTTTCGGGCAAGAGATTGAAGCCAATGAGCTTTTGGTCAAGGTTTTGACGGAGGGCTTCGAGGGCGTGGCCGACCATTTTGTTGTGATCCATTATCATCTTAGGCAACTCTTTTACATTGTACCAACCCACAGAAGCATCAAGCATACCTCTACTAGGGCTTACTTTGTTGATGTCCACCAAGGCGTAATAGCCAATCGAAACAAAGCGTTTGGAGAGCCATTGGAAACTACTTTCGTCTAAAATCCCTTTATCAAGCCATTCTTCCTTCATGTTGTTAAAACCCTCAAAGATTTCGTGGTTGATGCGAGTCGGTTCCCCAAAAACCCGATATTGCTCCAAGTAGATGTCAGTAAGCCCCGTGCGCTCTTCCAAAATGCGTTGAGCGGCAAGGTCAATACTTTCTTCCTGCCTGATAAATCCCCCAGGCAAAGTCCAGACTGGATGAGGAAGGTCAACTTTAGGAACTAACACCTTTAATTCTAACTCCTGATAACCAAAAATGACACAATCAATTGATAATTGGCGAATAAAGTGTTGCTCGTCGAATAACATCATGGTGCGCGTTCTTATAGATTTTCAAAAATAAGGGTTATTTGAATCAATACATATATAAAAAGAGGGCGTTCGTTTATCCGCAAATTTTACCGTTTGTAAAATAGTACTCTTTAAAGACAAAGTAAGTAAAAAATTATTGTCTCAAAAATAGACAATAAAAATATTTATTTTCTACCTTTGTTGAGAAAAGAAAAATAACCCCCTAAGATTGCCAGAAACGTGAAGAAAATTTTCAAAATAATAGGATTGTCAGTACTTGCCCTTGTGGTGCTCTTGGGAGCAGTAGCAGGGGTTTTTATCTATAAAGTTAAGTACGGCTTCCCTGTTTCGTATGAAACAGAAGCACCCGACATTGATTTCCCTTCCAATCAACCTGCGATTTTACTTTTTTCAAAAACGACGGGTTTTCGTCATAGTGCTTCCATTGACGCCTCCAAACCCGTGATTCAAGCATTGGCCAAGAAAAACAACTGGTACGTTTATGAAACCGAGGAGGGCGGGGTGTTTAATGCTGAACAATTGGCAAAGTTTAGTGCCGTGATTTTTAATAATTCTACTGGAGAAGTCGTCAACGATGAACAAAAGCGAGCATTGGAGCAATACGTCGAAAATGGCGGCAGCCTTCTGGGCATCCACGGTGCTGGCGACGATTCGCATCATTGGGATTGGTACGAACAGCATTTGATGGGAGCTAAGTTCTCGCACCACCCGATCAATCCTCAGTTTCAGTTGGCTGAAATTCTACTTGAGCCTCAAAAAGACAGTTTGTTCAGTAGCTTGCCTCAAAAATGGTCGCACAGCGACGAATGGTATGTGTTTTTTGAAAATCCCCGCAAAAAGGGCTTTAACATTGTTTACTCCATTAATGGCGATGCTATTAACCCCAGCGGCAATATCTTATTTGTGACCTCCAAAAACTTTGGCATGGGCAAAGACCACCCTGTGGCTTGGTATAAACAAACAGGTAAAGGCAAGACCTTTTATACGTCTATGGGACACAGCGAAACCGCTTGGCAAAACGAAAATTTTGTCAAGTTGATTGAAAATGCCATTCAATGGACGTTGAAGTAGTGATTAGAGGTAAGTGATGAGATAGGAGAAAAAAGCGATGAGTTTAGGAAAATTAGATGCGATGAATGATACAAATGTACAAGTAGCCATCGTCACGGGTGGGGCTCGTGGAATTGGCTTAGCAATCGCCAAAAAGTTTTATGCCGAAAAATACCACGTCATCATCATAGACCGTGATGAAGAAGCGATGCAGCAATGCAAAACGCAATTAAACGGCTTGCCTAATTATTCTTTTTTCTTGTGTGACGTTTCGGATGCAGAACAAGTAAAAAACACGTTTGATAACATAACGGTCCAGTTTTCGGCGGTTCATGCCCTTGTCAATAATGCAGGCATCGCCATTTTTAAACCTGCCCAAGAAGTAAGTTTTGAAGATTGGAGTGCCGTAATGAATACAAACCTAAACGGTACTTTTCTCTGTTCGCAAGCCTGTTTACCAGCATTGGTTTTGGGCAAGGGAAGTATCGTAAACATCGCCAGTATTTCGGGTGTTCGGGCTAGTACCTTACGCATTGCCTACGGAACGAGCAAGGCTGCCATTATGCACCTCACCAAACAACAAGCCGTTGAATATGGAAATATGGGTGTGCGTGCCAATGCCGTTGCGCCAGGGCCAGTAGAAACCGAAATGGCCAAATTGGTACACAGTGCCGACATTCGTACATCTTATGCCGATGCCATTCCGTTGGCACGTTATGGGAGTACCGAAGAAATTTCAAATGCCGTTTATTTTCTCTGTAGCCCGCAAGCAAGTTATATAAATGGCCAAATTCTGTGTGCCGATGGTGGTTTTGATGCCGCAGGGGTGGGTTTGCCGAGTTTGAGAAATTGAAAAAATTACCTATCAAAAACCAAGTTAACTATGAACAAACTATTTCTGAAAACAGCATTTCTGTTGTTTTTTGTCAATGCGTTGTTTGCACAGTCCAAGCTTAATGTGTTGGTGTTTAGCAAAACGGCCGCTTTTCGTCATCAGTCTATTGAGGCGGGTAAAAAAGCCTTAGCTAAAATGGCGCAAGAAAAAGGCTTTGGCGTAAGTTTTACGGAAGACGCTACTCAATTTAATGAATTAAACCTCAAAAAGTACAATACCGTCGTGTTTCTAAACACCACGGGCGATGTGTTGGACAATGAGCAACAAACGTATTTTGAGCGTTATATTCAAGCGGGGGGGGGCTACGTGGGTATTCACGCCGCTACTGATACCGAATACGACTGGCCTTGGTACAATCAGTTGGCAGGCGCGTGGTTTTTGGACCACCCAAGCACGCCAAGCAATGTGCAGAAAGGTAAGTTCATTGTGGCCATGAAAAATCACTGGGCTACCAAAGGAATGCCCGACGAGTTTGAGCGTACCGATGAATTTTACGCTTTCAAAGACATATCCCCCAAAATCAATGTGGTGCTGAAAATAGATGAAAAGAGCTACATAGGGGGTAAAAATGGTGACAATCACCCCATGAGTTGGTACCAAGAATTTGAAGGTGGGCGGTCATTTTATACAGCCATGGGGCATACTGACGAGACTTACGCTGAACCACTTTTCTTAAACCATATCTGGGCAGGTATCAACTACACCGCAGGCGGAGATGCTCCCAAACCGCTGGATTATTCCAAAGCTAAACCAGAAGAAAACCGTTTTACAAAAGTAGTGTTGGAAGAGAAATTGGATGAGCCTGTTGAGCTTACATTACTCGATAAAGACCGCGTACTTTTTATTCAGCGCAAAGGGGAAGTAAGGTTGTACAACAACAAAACCAAAACGTTAAAAACGATTGCCAAACTTCCCGTAAGCTTGAAATACGTTAGCAAAGATGGCAAAGAATCAGTAGCGGAAGATGGCCTTCTGGGTTTAAACAAAGACCCGAAATTTGCTCAAAATCAGTGGATTTATCTATTTTATTCTTCTACAAAAGGCTCGTACAATGTACTTTCACGCTTTACGATGAAAGGCGATGAACTACTTTTAGATTCGGAAAAAGAAATGCTGAAAGTAGAAACCCAACGCGAAGAATGTTGCCATACGGGTGGCTCTATTGACTGGGATAAAGCAGGAAATCTTTACCTAAGCACGGGCGATAACACCAATCCCCATGCCTCAAATGGTTATAGTCCAAGCGACGAACGCCCAGGGAGAAGCCCTTGGGATGCTCAAAAGTCGTCGGCTAATACGAACGATTTACGCGGTAAAATCATCAGAATAAAACCACAACCCGATGGCACCTATACGATTCCAGAAGGTAATCTGTTCCCGAAAGGTACCGACAAGACTCGCCCAGAAATTTATACGATGGGACACCGTAATCCGTACCGAATTTCAGTAGATCAAAAAACGGGCAAGTTGTATTGGGGGGATGTAGGTCCTGATGCTTCTAAACCAGACCCCAATCGTGGTGCAGCAGGTACTTGTGAGTTTGGTCAAGCATCAGCAGCAGGAAACTACGGATGGCCGCATTTTGTGGGAAACAATCAGCCCTACAACAAATTTAACTTTGAAACCAAGCAATCGGGTGACAAGTGGGATGTATTTAAACCCATGAATAATTCACCAAACAACACGGGCTTGATACAACTTCCACCAGCGCAGAGTGCCATGATTTGGTACACCTACTCTAAAAGCGAAGAGTTTCCTTTGCTTGGTGCAGGTGGCTGTAATCCAATGGCAGGTCCTGTTTACAACAAAGAAATGTTTGCCACAGCACCAAGAGCCTTCCCTAAATACTACGATGGCAAATTCTTTGCTTATGAGTGGATGCGAGGTTGGATTATGGCCGTAAGTTTTGACAAAGATGGCAACTACGCCTCCATGGAACGCTTTATGCCAAGCTATAAATTTAGCAATCCAATGGACATGGAGTTTGCCGAAAACGGTGATTTGTATATGCTCGAATACGGCTCAGGTTGGTTTACTGCCAACGACGACGCCCGTTTGATTCGTATCGAATACAACGGAGGCAACCGCAAACCACAAATCCAAGTAGCAGCCAATCAAATGGGAGGGGCGGTACCTTTCAATTTGAAACTATCGGCCAAGGGTACTACCGATGCCGACGGAGATGTATTAAAATATACTTGGAAAATCACTTCAAAGGCAGGTTTTAGTAAAATAGTGGCTACCCCAGAAGCAAACGTAACCCTTGCCAAAGCGGGAATATACAAAGCAGTTTTGACCGTTGACGATGGGAAAGGTGGAATTAATACGCAATCTATGGAAATTACGGCAGGTAACGAACCGCCTGTGCTGAGCCTCGAAATGCCCAAAAGCAATAAGTCATTTTATATAGCCAACAAACCATTTAACTACGACATCAAAGTAAGCGATAAGGAAGATGGTAGCTTAGGAAAAGGCATTGACCCCGAAAATGTAGCTGTTAACATTGATTATCTGGCCGAAGGCTTTGATAAAAACGTAATTGCAATGGGACACCGCACGGCTGATGCAAGTGTTGCTTTTGCGGCGGGTAAAAAACTGATTCAAGGGAGTGATTGTATGGCTTGTCATAGCGTGGATAAGAAATCTATTGGTCCTACTTACCGCGACGTAGCTAACAAATACAAAGGCGATAACTCCGCCTTGGAAAAACTGACCAAGAAAGTAATTTCGGGCGGAAGTGGGGTATGGGGTGAGACAGCCATGGCGGGTCACCCGCAGTTATCCACTGCTGATGCTTCGGAAATGGTCAAATATATTTTGAACATTGCCAACGAAAACCCCAAAACAAAGTCATTGCCTATAAGTGGTTCGTACTTAGCCAAAGCACCTGCTTCCGACAAAAATAAAGGCGTTTACATTGTGCGTGCGGCTTACGAAGACCAAGGAGCAAACGGCCTACCTGCGTTGAAATCGGAACAAAGTTTTGTGTTGAGAAACTCAAAAATGGATCCACACGGATTTGATGAATATGTGGACATCAACAAGATGGCTTTTGGAGGGAACAATCTTGCGATTCCTTCAAAATCAGGAGCATACATGGTGTTGAAGGCGGTAGATTTGACTGGCGTTTCGGAAATTCAAGTGGCAGCCACAGCCCCTAAACCCCAACTTGGCGCTGTAGGGGGTACGATAGAGGCTCGCTTGGGTAACCCAACTGGAGCACTGCTCGGTCGGTCTGCTTTCTTAGAAGCCTCCGAGAAAATGGACTTTACACCTAAATCGGTTTCGGTACCTATTCAATTACCAAACAATTTAGATGGTAAACTGCAAGACGTTTATGTGGTTTTTACAAACACAAAAGCGGAATCCGGCTCATTGATGGTGGTGATGGGCCTTGAATTTAAAATGGCTTACGAAAGTTCATTGAAAGAACCTGTCAAAGTAGAAACATCGGCCTCAAACGATTTCTTTGTAGGAAAATGGGCAACCACGATTTTGGGCACACCAAACGGGGATGTTTCTTTTGATTTAATAATAGATCGTTATAATGGTAATTTACTCGGCAAAATGATGTCGCAACAGACAGGCAGTCAGGCTCTTGATAAAATTGAAGAAGTTAATGCTGAAAAAATAAATGTATTTTTTACGGCAAATGGTATGAATGTCAAAATGGAACTCAATAAAGAAAATATCGATAACCTCAAGGGAAAGGTCATGGGTATGCTTGATGTAAAAGGAAGCCGAGTGAAATAAAATATTCATGGCATCACTCAAAATGATGCCATGAATCAACAATTATCAAACAATTTAAATAACTCATAAAATGAAAAAACTAAGTTTAACTATCATTCTTTTTGTATTGGCTCTTTCGTTTAATTCATTTGCACAAACTGCTCCTGCTGATTTTTTTGCAGGTAAATGGGAAATTTTGGTAGAAGGTACACCCAATGGTGATGCCAAATTTGCAACAGAACTTACACGTAAAGACGGCAAATTGGTGGGTGAATTGAAAGTGGCTGCGGGAGATGCAAAAGAAACTATCCCAGCTACAGTAGAAGAGGCTGAAAGTAAAATCACAATTTTCTTTTCAACCCAAGGTTATGACGTAAACATTGAGCTAAACAAAGTAGATGATAATAATCTCAAAGGCACGCTGATGAATATGTTTGACGCAAAGGCAAAGCGGATAAAAGAGTAAAAAAACAATTACACAAAAAAGAGGCGATTCTCAGACTGAGAGTCGCTTTTTTTATGCTTGTTCGTGTTTGTAACGCAAACAATATACGATGTGCGTTTATAACGCGTAGTAGTTAGGAAACTAATCTACTTCAAAAATGAGTTTGTCCATAAAATACACATCCTAACGATATGGTAGAAAGTACGCTTTTTTCCCCGTTACAACTCAGGGGAATTACCCTCAAAAATAGAATTGTGATGTCGCCCATGTGCCAATACTCGGCAGTAGATGGGTTTGCCGACGATTGGCATCTGGTGCATTTGGGCAGTAGGGCCGTAGGTGGCGCGGGGCTGATTATTAGCGAAGCAATGGCAGTGTCTCCCGAAGGGCGTATTTCGGCGGGTGACTTGGGTATTTGGTCAGATGAACATATTCCACCTCTTCGCCGAATCACCAACTTTATCCACGCCCAAGGTTCCGTGGCTGGAGTGCAATTGGCTCACGCAGGCTACAAGGCAAGTTCAGCAACGCCTTGGCAAGGAGGTCGCTATGTGTCGAAGGAGGCGGGTGGTTGGATACCCGTATCACCAAGTGCCTCTTTACTCGGTGACAAAAAAACATATTCGCAAGAATTGACGACAGAAGGCATCGAACAAGTGATACTTGACTTTGAAAAAGCTGCCCAACGTGCTATTGAAGCAGGTTTCAAGGTTATCGAAATTCACGCGGCGCACGGTTATTTGTTGAATGAGTTTTTGTCGCCCGTAGCCAATCACCGTGCTGATGCCTTTGGGGGGAATTTTGAAAATCGAGTAAAACTTTTGTTACAGGTAGTTGAAGTGATAAGAGGAGTCATCCCTTCAGAAACGCCACTTTTGGTGCGTATTTCAGCGACTGATTGGCGAGATGATGGTTGGAATGGAGACGACTCTGTGCGTTTGGCAGGGGTATTGAAAGACGCAGGTGTTGATTTGATTGACTGTTCGACGGGTGGTTTTGTAGCTCCCAGCGAAATTCCAATAGCTCCCAACTATCAAGTGCCTTTTGCGGAGCGTATCAAAGTCGAAACGGGCATCAAAACGGGTGCAGTGGGACTCATTACTACGGCTCAACAAGCCGACGAAGTCGTTCGTACGGGCAAAGCCGATTTGGTTTTTTTAGCGCGTGAATTGCTCCGTAACCCCTATTTTGCCCAAAATGCGGCTTTTGAACTTGACGCAGAAATCACCTTGCCGAATCAGTATTTGAGAGGGAAAAAGTAGGTTTAAAATATCGACCACACGAAGACGCTAGGAATTGGTATTGTTTGATTTTTGTAATTTTTGGTTTGAAAACCGTTTAGCGATGGGCAGAGACAAAATTACTTTTGCAACATCAAACCATCAATAAATCAAGTATATGCGTTTTCAGTTGTCAAAAATTGGGATTGAAAAAATAACCTTAATAGTTTGCTTCTTAGGGTTGGTTTACATAAGTAATGCACAGCAAACCGATTCTTCGACCAAAGTAGTAAATTTTAAGGCTACGGGCAGCATTACTAACAACGGTTTTTCTTTTATTCCTGCCTTCTCGTTGGGTAAACCTGCCGCTATTTTCAATCTGAACATAAACGGTGGCAAACGTTTTAGTTTTGAACCCGAGTTTCGCTTCGCACTCCAAGACGGACGGCCTTGGTCATTTATTTTTATTTGGCGCTATAAAATCATCGATCAAAAACGATTTCAACTGACGGCAGGCACGCATTTTCCAGCGGTGCCTTTTCGGATACTTGCGTATGAAACCGACCCACTGGTCAAGCACACTCTTGCCGTGTCGCGCGTGATTCCCATCGAGCTTACTCCCAATGTAATTGTAGGTAAACGCTTAGTTATGAGCTTGTTTTGCTTGTATGCCAAAGGGATAAGCGACGATGCCGTCAATCACACATCATTGATCTCGCTGCGGGCTGTTTCGATGATTCCTTTAGGAAAAAAACTTTCATTAAGAATAAATCCCCAGTTGTTTCATCTAAAATTAGACAGTAAATCAGGGTTTTATACTGCTTCCAATTTTACTTTGTCGTCGTCAAAATCGCCTTTTTTCATAGGTTCGATGGTCAATGTGCCGTTAAAAACCGATATTGTAGGGAAGCCATTGGATTGGAATGTGAGTATTGGTTATACCTTGGACAAAAAGTTAGTTGTTAAAAAATGATGGAAAAAGCAGAAAGCCTTCAAGATTTTTATAGCCGAAAATTTGAGTGGATTCCCGAGAGCTTGAGCAAAGACTTCGGACACGTAAATGTGTTTCGATTGCCTCATCCTGCCAACAAACCCGTGCCGTATCGTCGGCGTGATTTCTTTAAAGTAACCTTGTGCCGTGGCGGCAGTCGGATTCATTATGCCGATCAGGTGTTTTCGTTTGAAAAACAAGCACTCGTGTTTTCAAATCCTTTTATTCCTTACAAATGGGAGCACATAGATGAAGTAATTGGAGGCTATTATGTGGTATTTGATGCGCACTTTTTTAATCAATTTGGCAACTTGATTCAGTATGAAGTTTTTCAACCTGCTGGCACACATGTGTTTGAGTTAGACGATGCCCAGTTTGAGGCACTGGGGAGAATTTTTGAGAAAATGGAGGCCGAATTAGCTTCAGAATACATTCATAAATACGATGCGATTCGGAACATGATTTATGAGCTGATTCACTACGCAATGAAAACCCGCCCATCCACGCGAGTTGAACAATTGCCCATCAACGCTGCCCAACGGATTCATTGGCTATTTTTGGAGCTGTTGGAAAGGCAGTTTCCGATTGATGAAAATCACGTTGAAATACAGCTACGAACAGCGTCGGATTTTGCGACTCAACTCAATATTCACGTTAACCATCTCAATCGAGCCGTAAAAGAAACCTGTGGGAAAACAACCTCCCAACTCATCGGTGAGCGGTTGTTGCAAGAAGCTAAAATCATGCTCAAACAAAGCCAATGGAATGTGTCTGAAATAGCCTTTGCTTTGGGCTTTACGGAAGTAACGCATTTCAATAATTTTTTCAAAAAACATACCGATATAAGCCCCGTGAAATTTCGGAAGGTATAGTTCTTGTGCTAAACAAGATGGATACGTTTTAAAAGTAACATGACGGTGCCCATTCCATTATCAACATATTCGTACAATTCATAAAAAGTAGCAAAAACAAAAAATTACAATAACGGTAGTAAGTTTGATTTATAAACAATGGGGGACACCCCACCTGAAGCGTCGTTTCTTTTGCTAAAACTTATTGTGTATATTTGTATGTGTAAGAAGGTGCTTTTTTCATAAAAAATAAGTTTAGCAGCTTTCAACAAATAGAGGTCGCTTTAACTTCAATCACCCTAGCTAATGATGCCGTGGTAATGGAGCGTTACGGTCTCATAAAGCAATCTCTGATTTCGATGAGAAAAGATTCTATCAATCATAAATCTTCCTCAGAAAATAAGCCCACAAATAGAAATTGAAGTCCTATCTATGGAACTTAACAAGCTGATTCGTCATAGATGCGATGCGTTTAACAGGTACTTTGTAGATTCCCTGATAGTTGGTGGGATTGCCGTAGAGGAGCTTGGTAAGGAGCCAATTTTTTATTCCTAATAGTGAATCCAACCCTATTTATCATACAGTAAATAGTGAATGAGAATTTTAAAAATCAATGCCGATTTTACTGACTTAAACTTTCCCCTTTTACCGAAACACATGAAAATTACCAATAACACCGACCATCAACGTTTTGAGGTAGAAATTGATGGAGATTATGCTTTTATAGAATACCGATGGCACGAAGGTGTGATTTACCTAATGCACACTTTTGTACCTGATAGCTTGCGTGGACGCGGATTGGCGCAACAGTTGACTCAGTTTGCTCTTGATACCATTCGTCAAGAAAAATGGCCATTGAAGGTCTATTGCCCCTTTGTCACCAAGTATATTCAACAACATCCTCAGTACCAAGAGTTATTATCCACTTAGACACAAGCTCTCATGCAAGCCTACGATACCCTGTCCGAAACCATGGAAGCCCTTCGCAAGGAAGGGTATATCGAAGATTTTAACTTACAGCAAGATTGCTTAGAATGCCGCGAAGGACAGTTTAAGGTTTTTGCTGATGAATTTAAAATTGATGGATTTTATCGTTTTGAAGGCTAAACCGATCCTGCTGATGAGGCTATTTTGTACGCTATTTCTTCTGAAAATCATGCTATTAAGGGTTTACTGGTGAGCGGGTATGGAGTTTATACGGAAGGTGTAACGGATGAATTGCTTGCAAAACTCCGCTTTGATGATAATTGATTCCGATGGATAACTTTCTCTTTTTTCAAGAACTTGAATCATTTTTAGGGGAGCGGATGAGTCGCAATCTTACCGTGAGAGAACAGCACGGGGTGGGCTTTAGCTATCATGAATGTCAACCGCCGGATGTAGTGGTGCATCCCCAAACTACCGAAGAAATTGTTGAGATTGTTAAAACCTGTGCCAAATATAGCATTCCGATTGTCCCTTTTGGTGCTGGTACTTCGATTGAAGGTCATGTATTGGCGCTTCGGGGGGGGCTGTGTATAGATTTGAGTTTGATGAACCAAATCATTGAGGTAAACCAGGCCGATATGTATGTCACTGTCCAAGCAGGGGTAACACGCAACCAACTGGATGGACTGCTGGAAGGAAGCGGTTTCTTTTTTCCTATTGGCCCAGGTGTCAATGCTACGCTGGGAGGGATGGCGAGTACGCGGGCATCGGGCACGAATGCGGTACGCTACGGGACGATGAAAGACAATGTACTCTCGCTGACGGTGGTTTTGCCTGATGGAAAAGTAATTAAAACAGCCAGTAAAGCTAAAAAATCCTCGGCAGGATATGACCTGACGCGGCTTTTTGTGGGAGCAGAAGGAACACTGGGCGTGATTACGGAACTTACCCTCAAATTGCATAGCGAACCCGAAACTATCTATGCGGCGGTATGTCCGTTTTTGTCGGTAGAAGCGGCTGTCAATACCGCTATAAAAACTATTCAGAAAGGTGTTCCGATTGCAAAGATTGAATTGTTGGATGACCAAATGATGCGGGCTATCAATCGTTATTCTTTACTTGACTATCAGGAGGTTCCTACACTTTTTTTAGAATTTGGCGGCTCGTCAGTTGAAGTAGAACAGCAAATCAAACAAGTTCAAGGCTATGCTGACGAATTCGGTGCAGCAGAGTTTGTTTGGGAAAAAGACGAAGCCAGTCGGAAGAAACTCTGGCGAGCTCGTACTGATGCAGCCCCTGCTGCGATGGCACTACGCCCTGGGTCGAAATTGATGTCCACTGATGTGTGTGTGCCGATTTCGAGGCTGGCGCAGTGCATCGTTGAAACCCAACTGGATATTCAACAAACGAATATCATGGCACCTATTTTGGGGCATGTTGGTGATGGCAATTTTCACCTGACGATATTGATTGACCCCGATGACACCGAAGAATTTGAACGAGCAAAAGCATTAAATGAAAGGTTGGTTCGCAGAGCTTTGGCCATGGATGGGACTTGTACGGGCGAACATGGGATAGGTGTAGGGAAACTGGCTTACATGTCTTTGGAACACGGCGATGCCCTTGATGTAATGCAAGCAATCAAACTAGCCCTCGACCCGCACAATCTGATGAATCCTGGGAAATTATTGCCAACTTTTTAGCATTGAATCAATAAAATGATGCAACTTTTTTAGTTTAAAAATCTGAAACCTATTTTTTGAACGTATATTTAGATAGAAAAACATATTATCTGTGCGTCATTCTATCGCTTTATTGTTGTTTGCTCAAAATGCAAAAAAAGATGTTTTCCATAAGAAAAACTTATGGAGCAGTACAGTAAGACAAACAACAAGCGTTTTTCAGTACCTTACCAAGCACACCTTTCAGACGGCTAAAGCGGCTCAGTTACCCCTGTTTTTTTCATCTGACTTAAGCAATGAGTTCGATTCGTTTGAGCGGCAATTGACTACGTCTATCAAATCGATTTTAGACAAAGGTTTTCAATCAGTCATTTGTATTGGGAATGATTGTCCACAACTCACGGTAAATATTCTGCAAAAAACTACTACTCAATTACGAAATGGGCAATCGGTAATAGGGCCAGACATGCGTGGTGGCGTTTATTTGATTGGTATTCGAAGTGAAGATTTTCAGGTAGATATATTTGAAAAATTGCCATGGAAAACAGCTCAATTATGCGAAAGCTTAGGGCAAATATTGGGTACTAAAACACACTTTTTGCCTGTTTTAGCCGACATCAATGCCGAGATAGATTTATATACTTGGGCTAAAAACAATAAAACAGGTAAACCATTTCAGGAATTATTACTATCACTGTTAACAGTCATAATTCGCACGATTGTTATTTCTCAATCTCACTTCGTGGTTTCTTTTCATCAGACTTCTGACTGTTTGCGTCCTCCCCCTGCTTTGCTTCGATAGGAAAACGTATTAAGGTATTTTATAGGCTAAAATTGCGTTTGTCAAATGCAAGCTTTGCCATGTTTTGTTTATTCATTTCTACACAAACCATTTTTATATGTACAATCGGTTTTTACTTACTTTTCTGGTGTTACTTATAGCGGGAATTCTGCACGCACAAACTTCTCTTGAAGTGATGGTGAATAGCCTTCTCTATAAAAAAAATGTAAAAGGTATTACTGTTTTTGTCCAAAAATCAAGCTCAATCTCGAGTGATTCGATCGTGACAGATAAAAACGGAGTGGCAGTTTTTAATCAGTTGGAAGCCAATCAACCCTATCGAATTTTTACGAAAGAGTCGGAAGAATTCGATATTTCTGAGATAACGAATGTAGTCTTGCAGCCCAATCAAAAAAACACAGCGTCGCTTTCTCTCCCAGCACGCCGTCAGACGGCGTTGGAAGAGATAATCATTACGGATACAAAGGCCGCCAAACTCAACACTCAGAATGCAGAAGTATCGGCGGTCATGACTAAGCGCGAATTACAAAGCTTGCCTATCGAAGGACGCGATATTACTCGGGCCTTGGTTCGACTTCCCAATCTTTCCGTGGCAAGTTTGGGTTATGCCGAGGCGCCCAATGTCAGCATCAATGGACGTAATGGGATTTATACCAATTATTTGATTGATGGGATGGACAACAATGAGCGTTTTCTGGGAAATGTGAAATTCAATCCGCCTGTGGGTTTTACGGAATCGGTTCAGGTATTGACCAATAATTATTCGGTGGAGTGGGGGAATACGAGTAATGGAATTGTCAGCGTGACGACGCGCTCAGGAACGAACCAACTGACGGGTGAATTATTTTATTTGACGCGCCCTGGTTCGGTGATTGATGCTAAATCACCTTATCCTACGCTTGATTTATCGGGTAATCCTGTCAAAGATGGTTTTCAACGCCATCAGGTAGGTTTTGGTTTGGGGGGCGCTTTGAAAAAAGACAAGACATTTTTCTACCTCAATTTTGAACAAACGTACGATAAAAAAGATAATCTACTTCGGGTGCCACAATTGAATCTGAATGAGATTGTTACGGGACGAAACAGTTTTTCGTATTTCTCGACAAAGTTGGAACAAAACTGGACTCAGTCCTTCAAATCAAGTCTGCGTGTCAATATCGGAAGTTTTGATATAGCCCGTCAGGGTGGGGGATTGGAAGGTGGAATCATCTTCCCATCGGCTGGGGCTAAAATTGCGAACCGTACGTATTTGATTGCGCTGAAAAATAACTATGTCTTGCGTCCTAATTTTACGGGAGAAACCAACTATCAAGTTTCCATGTTTCGCTGGAATTATCGGGTGCCTGACAACCCCACCTCACCTTCTGTGACGGTACAAGATCCGAGCGGAACGCCTTTTGCCACGATTGGACAAACGGGTGCTATTTTCGACGATTTGGAACATACCCACCACCTGCAACAAAAATTTACGCTTCGTACAGGCCGTCATGTTTTGAAGGCAGGAGGTGAATTTATTTCTTCCAACTTTGCGCTTCTGGGTGGTGGAAATCAGTATGGAACCTATACAGTGCGACTGACTCAGCCGCCATTGGATGCCCTGAAAGCCCAAAATATCGGCTCGGCGTTGAACGTCAACGACATTCCCCGCGATGTTAGCGTTCGTAACTATGACGTAGAACTGCGCCCGACGACGTTTGGAACGCGACAAAATGTGTTGAGTCTTTATCTAGAGGATAATTTCAGTGTTTCCAATCGGCTGAAAGTAAGTTTGGGTTTGCGTTATGATTATGACAATCTGACGAAATCAGGTGATACCAAAGGCGATTTGAACAACTTTGCCCCGCGAACGAGCTTCAATTATCAACTCAATGACCGCACGGTTGTTCGGGGTGGTTACGGAATTTTTTACGATAAAATCAAATACTCTGTTTATAGTGACAATTTGCAGTTCAGCAGTGATGCACCCGATTTTAAAAAACAATTAGCTGAATTACAGCGGCTTGGTCTGCTCGATCCCAAAGCTGATTTGAATCGAATTACCTTTCCAGGAAACATCCGCGCTACGGCACCCAATGTAAAATATTTGGAAGGGCCTACGTATGACCAACTGCAATATCGCCGTAATCAGCAATTTAGTGCCAATTTGCGTGTGATGAATCCCAACGGTTGGGACAACCCTTATTCACATCAGTTTTCCTTGGGATTACAACATAAACCTGCACCTGATTATATCTTGAGCGTGGATTTGGTTCATGTTGCCACCAAT
>JBDHXS010000056.1:0-16843 GCA_039810845.1 Runella sp.
ATACCCCAACGAACCAAATCAAAGAAACGGTGGCCTTCCGTCGCAAACTCAAGGCGTTGTTCCATCCGAACGGCGTTACGCGCATAGTCAGCACCTTTACCTGCAAACGTACCTGTTGGATACGGTTCAACTTTGTAAGTAACTGTTGGGTCTTGTACTGAACCTGTCTTAGCGCGTAAACGAATTTGGTTTACATAACCTTCGGCAGCAGCCAAGTTACCTAATTCCACTTCACATTCTGCCAACCACAAAATAACGTGTGAAAGCTTGAGGAGACGGTAGTTGTTGTTTACGTTTCGACGGCTAGTCGAGTGAGTAGTGCTGTTTTCTTCTGCTAAGTAGTACATCCATTTTTTACCAGTGAAAGGGCCTGCGTATGCTTGGTCACGAATCCACGTAGAACCTGGCATTGGCCCCCAATCAAGGAAGTTTACACCACGACGACCTACTGTCCAGTCCAAACGAGGGTCAACAGGGATTGTTTTGTCAAGTGTAAAAGCAGTTGCGGCGGTGATGCCTTGGTCACTTGGTAAATCTACTTTATTGTACGTATCAAGTGTACCATCGGCAGCTGTACCAATCATTGGCAAACCGTTTTCTGTTTTGAACGCATTTACGAGGTTGTGCGAAGGTTGGTAAAATCCGCAGCAGCCACGTCCTGGGGCTGTTGCCGAGTAAGGCCAGTTAAGGTTGTCACCAGCATTACCATTGTTCCCCGTTGTACCATCGTTTACGGAGAACTGCACTTCAAAGATTGATTCCGTGTTGTTGTTAGTTACGGTGCGGTAGTTATCGTGGTAGTTGGCTACCAATTTTTTACCTGAATTTTTCACCACATCTTCCAACAAGGTTTTAGCTGCCGCCCATTTCTTTTGGAAAATGTAGGCTTTGGCTAAGTATGATTTAGCAGCCCACTGAGTAGCTCTTCCTTTTTGGGCCTGCGTTACGGGAAGGTTTTTGGCGGCAAAGTCAAAGTCGGCTTCGATGTTTGGCCAAATATCCTTGTCGTTAGGGATTTTAGTGGAGTTCGGATCATCGCGGTTATAGATTTTTTCATCGATAAACGGCACGTTGTTCCACATTTTCTTTGCTTCGAAGTGATAGTGTCCTCTCAAAAAGCGAGCCTCAGCGATGGCCTGTGTTTTTTCGGCATCAGTCATGTCTTTTACATTAGCCACGATTTGAATCACCTCGTTGCAGCGTGCTACGCCATCATATGAGTGCCACCATTTTCCTAAAAAGTAGGTGTTGTCCGACAACCAGTTGTATTGTTCGATAAAAGATTGCTCTGGCTGGTCACCCGCGTCAGTGCCTTTTACGGCATCATCGCTACTGATACCACCGAAAACGTAGTTTGAAATCGTTGATTGACGACCGGTGTTACCTGCACCAACTCCGTCGAGCAACGAATACGCGCCAATCAAAAGGGCATTGATACCGTTTTTAGTAGATAATTGGTCCAAAGATGCGCGTCCTTGGGGTTTGAGGTCAAAGAAGCTTTCAGAGCATGAAAAGCTAAAGCCGACCAAAAGCGTTAGTATGATTACTTTTTTCATTGTTGTTTCAAAATGTTTTGCTTGTTGTTGACTAAGATTAGAAACCAAAGCGTAAACCTACAAGATACGACTTCGCAACAGGGTACGCACCTTCGTCGATACCCATGTGAATGTCTTGGTTGTCGTTACTTGATGTACGTAGGTTGATATCAGGATCTAAACCCGAGTATTTGGTAAGCGTAAGAATATTTTGGCCTTGGATATACACCTGCGCAGAGCTCATACCTACCTTTTTTAACAACGTACTAGGCAATGTGTAAGTCAACTGAATGTTTTTCAAACGTAAATATGAACCATCTTCCAAGAAGTACGAAGAAACTTGCTGACTGGTGGCATCCCCTGAGTTCAAGCGAGGGAGTTTGGCATCGTCGCCAGGTTTTCTCCAAGAGTTGTACAACATATCCTTAGAGCGGTTTCCTTGGAATACGTTGAAATCAGTCCAGTAGCGAACATAGTTGAAGATTTGGTTACCTTGAACACCTTGACCAAACATAGTCAAATCCCAGTTTTTGTAGCCTAGGTTTACGTTGATACCATAGGTGAAATCAGGGTGAGGGTTGCCCATGATGGTGCGGTCAGCAGCAGTGATTACGCCGTCGTTGTTAATATCGCGGAATTTGAATACTCCAGCTCTGGTATAAGTTCCAAATTTAGGAGCTGCAGCTGCTTCGGCATCATCTTTGATAATACCATCGACGATATAACCGTAGTAGCTAGCAATTGGTAAACCTGCTTTTGTCGCAGAGATAGCTGGAAGACGCGTCGTGAAACCAAATACCGTAGCGTTCGGGTCATCGTTCAATTTCTTCACTTCGTTTTTGTAGTGACCAAAGTTGACACCCACTTGATAACGGAAGTCTCCTTTCTTGTCACGGAAGTTAATACCAAGGTCAATACCACGGTTTTGTACCGAGCCGATATTGGTGTAAGGAATCGTACCAGAACCTGCTGTGCGAGGAATCGCAATTTGGGTAAGCATATTGGTTGTCAGACGGTTGTACCAGTCAACTACTAATTCCATTTTGTTGTTCAACAGCACCGCATCAATACCAATATTAGTAGAGGTATTGGTTTCCCATTTACCTTGAGGGTTACCAAACTGAACAAGGTCAAAGCCCCCCACAATCGAAGTTCCTGTGCCGTTGATATCATATGCGTTGTTGGATGGGTCTGCTGCATAAAGTGTATAAGCATTGTAAACGTTAGGAATCAACTGGTTCCCTGTTTTACCCCAGCCTGCCCGTACTTTCAAGTCGTTGATAAACTTCACCTCTTTCATGAAATTTAACTCAGTCATACGCATACCGACAGAGAAGGCAGGGAAGATGGCGTAACGGTTGGCTGCTGAGAAACGTGAAGAACCATCGCGGCGAAGGGTGAAGTCAGCAAGGATGAAATCTTTGTACGAGTAGTTGATTTTTCCAAACTGTGAGAACAATGCACTGAGCGTTGCACCACCACCTGCATTGCTCAAACCAGCGGCCGAACCTGCATCAAGATAGCGGTAATCTAAGTCATCGAATGCAAATGCACTACGACTGGCTTGGAAACCAATGGCATAGGTTTTTACAGCTTCTGTACCTACCAGTACGTTAAAGTTATGTACCCCAATAGTCTTGTTATAAGTGAGCGTATTGAACCATGTCAGCGAACGGTCAAATTGATTAATTACGTTCAAACTGTTGGCGTTACGTGCTTCAGCAGCTTCAATGTCACGGTGAAAGTATTCTGAACGATTGTACTGATTGTATTCCAAACCAAGGCTGGTGCGTGCTTTTAAGCCAGGAAGAATATCTAACTCTGCAAACACGTTTCCGAAAGCATGGGTACCTCTTGTAATGTTATCTTTTTCACGGTACAAACGAGCCAATGGATTAGGTGCGTTACCGAGGTTACTACCTCTACTTCCCGCGAAACCATTGTAAGGAGAGGTGTTTGTTCCACCCAATTCGACAGGGCCGCCTGTAATGTCAAAGACTGGAATGATAGGGTGAACACGAATGGCAAACATAATAGGGTTCGACTCGTTGTTGTTGGTAATTCCTTGTCGCTCGTCGTAAGAGAATGTGAAGTTCTCTCCAATGGTAAGCTTTCCTCTCGTAAATTCAGTATTAGCACGGAGCGAGTATCTGTCGTATTTTGTATAGCGTAAGATACCGTCTTGCTTGAAGTAGTTGGCCGAAATGGCGTATTTACCTGATTTCATACCCCCCGTAGCGCCCACTTGGAAGTTGGCGATAGGGGCTGGGTCAAAAATCACATCTTGCCAGTCAGTGCCTTCTTTGTTAGCTTTGGTAATGTTAAAGGCGGTTCTACCCAAGTTTGGATCAGCAATATCGTTGGTATAGGTATAGTTAGCAGGAAGTGTTCCATACACGTTGGGGTAAATATAGTCTGCAATGGTTTGCTCACCATTAGGGCCAAATTTGTATTGGGCTGATGGTGAGGTCGCTGAAGGGTTTTTCCCTGCCCCAATTTCAGACTCGTAAAGATATTGTCCAAGTTCTTGGGTATTCAACAAACTAAGCATTTTGCCTGGGCGTTGTGTACCACTGTAAAAGTCAAAAGTAATGTTAGGCTCCCCTGTTTTACCTTTTTTAGTGGTAATGATGACAACCCCATTGGCAGCACGGGCTCCGTATATAGAAGCCGCTGAGGCGTCTTTCAATACCTGCATCGACTCAATATCGTTGGGATTCAATTGGTTCAATGTACCTTGCGTAGGTACACCATCAATCACGTACAGTGGGCTGTTGTTGTTGATTGAACCAAACCCACGAATACGTACCATCGTGCCACCACCAGGTGAATTATCGTTTCCAACAACTACCCCCGAGGCACGTCCTTGAAGCATTTGGGTAACGCTGGCTGCAGGAGTTGCCGTAAGTTCTTTGGCATTTACCACGGTTACGGCTCCTGTGATATCTTTTTTGCGCTGAGAGGCGTAGCCCGTTACAACGACTTCCGAAAGTGACTTGACATCGATGGCCAAAGAGACATCAATTGTCGTACGGTTTCCAATCGCAATCTCTTGTGTCGTGTAGCCAATGTAGGATACGACAAGTGTTGCGCCAGCAGATGGAGGGGTGAGCGTGAAGCGGCCTTCGCCGTCGGTAGTAACACCTGTGTTAGTTCCTTTGATGAGTACACTAACTCCAGGTAGTGGATTCCCATCATTTGAGTCGGTGACGCGGCCAGTGAGGCGGCTTTGTGCCCATGTTGTGAGTACAACAAGCCACAATAACGCAGCTAAGTAGAGCTGTTTTTTCATTGAATGTTAGATAAAATAAGTGAATGAAAGGAACAAAGAACTTCTTTGCAAGTTTAAAACAAGGAAGAACAATAATTTTACTTGATATATTATAAAAAAATAATAAATAAAAAGCGGGAATTCATCAAGAGTTTTTCGGCATTTATCTATGAAATATCCCTATTCAACCGTAAAATAGGCTTTAAATTCATTTCAAACGTTTGCATACAATTACCATATTGATGAGTATATAGGTATGTATTACAAGAAAAGCCATGACAGTTACATCATGGCTTTTCTTGTAATACATATATTGATTAATTTACCTTTCGTTTTTTACCTTTAAAGTCTATGATTTCTACCGATGTTTCTTGTCCAGTAAGAGACAACTTGCGTACTGATTGGGAAAGAAAAGAAGAACCGTAGTAAAATTCTTGCCGATAGGTTTGTCTGCCTTTGGTTTTTATGAGGGCATAGGCATCGTTAGGATATAAGCTAATCCATTTTAAGTGACTGCTCGTTTGTCCAAAAACTTTTAAGGCATCTCTATTTTGGGTAGCTATTATTAATCGACGACCTGTTGAGTTAACCAATTGCGCCAACCCTTTGGCATTTTTAGGTACATAAAAGCCTGTCTTCGATTGTGTTAAAGGAATAAATTCGCCTTTTCCATTTCCTTTCAATAACAAACCATTAGAAGCATCGTAGCGGCCCGAACTGGTTTCGTTGCCAAAATCGTTAGCAACCAACAGTACATCTATATGCCCATCTTTGTCAAAATCTTCTGCGAGCATCCCATTAATTGGGGCAAATTGTGCAAGGGTGGGCAGCGGTTTGGTTTTAAATGTGCCGTTTCCTGTATTTTCGATATAGACCGAAGTACAATAATTAATTTCAAATTGAATAGCTTTTTTACGTTCATCTTCGTTGAGCAAGTTGTCATAAGTAGCATTAGCAAAATCGATATATTTCTGGAATCGAGCGCGTGTCTGAATAAACTGTTTAATTAAGTCTTCTCGTCCATGAAACGGCACCCGAAGTGGTTTGTTGTTGACATCAGGAAAATAAACAAACGGGATTGCATCATAACTACCATCTTGATTAAAATCTCCTGCCAGGATACTCATCGGATACTCGTTGGAGGCTTTTGTGAGGGCGTTCAGTCCTAAATTTCCTGCGATGTAGTCAATATCGCCATCATGATCAAAATCTGCTCCTGTTAGACTTCCCCAAAATCCTTTTTTAGTGTCGAGGTCAGAGTGTAGAATGTCAAATTTACCTTGTTTATTTCTCAACATTGTCAAAGGCATCCATTCTCCAGCAATTAGTAAGTCCATCCAGCCATCATTGTCATAATCTGTCCAAAGGGCATCGCAAGCTAAGCCAATATTTTGAAGAGCAGGAGCTACTTGGGCAGTGACGTCGGTGAATAACCCTCCCACCTGGGCTGAGGGGCTATCATTCCTTAAAATATAACTACTCACTGCTTTGGGATATTGGTCAGGTTCGACTCGGCCAGCGATGAACAAATCCAAATCTCCGTCGCGGTCATAATCAGCAGCCCGTACACACGATTTACTCGTAAGTATTTTGGGCAAGGCGTTTACACTTAGCGTAAAATTACCCTTGCCGTTGTTGATATATAGTCTGTCTTGGTAGGCAGGGTCGTTGGGGCGGGACTCGTTACCCCCACTTGCGATATACAAATCGTTATCCCCATCGCTGTCGGCATCAAAAAGTAATGTACCCATGTCTTCTGACATTTTTTCAGGATCTCCTTTTTCGGGTAGTAAATCGCTGAGGGTGAATGTACCCGAAGGATTTTGCAAGAAAAAACGGCCTTTGTGTTGGCGCGAGCCCCCCACAAAAAAATCATCTAATCCATCCCCGTTGACATCTCCAACCGATATAGCAGGCGGGTACTGAGAAAGTTTGTGAGGGAGTAGTTTTTGTACATTGAAATCAATGTACTCGGGCTCTTCGTGGGTCCAATGAATGTTTAGAGAGTCATTCCAGTCATTAAACAAATAATGGTTTGAACGAATAAGTGGTTGTGTGTTTTGAGTAGCATTGGCTTCTGCTACGTACACTACTTGGTCTGCTTTTAGGCTACGGAGGACTTCTTGTTTACCACTGGGCCATACTACGATAGCAGAGTCAATGAGGCGAGTTTCGCCAAGTCCAAAGTGTGCAACTGGCTCAACCGTTGAGAGATAGCCACGGTAGGGGGAGTGTTCATAAGTTTGGATTTGACCATGATTGTAGTGTAGCGTTACTTTGGCACCAAGCCCCATGAGGTTTTTTGTTCCGCCTTTAAACGCAATTCGTAGGTAATGCGATTTTTTGGATTTAGATTCTACCACATTATTACGATATACAAATGCCGAATCATTTATATTATTGGTAATCATGTCTAAGTCACCATCACGGTCAAGGTCGGCGTATGCAGCACCGTTGGTGAAAGAGGGTTCATTCAATCCCCATGACTGGGTTACGTCACTAAATGTGAGGTCTTTATTATTTTTAAAGGCAAAGTTGGCAATCTTAACTACAGGAATCTGACTAATCATGAATTCTTTGGATGCTATGGTGCCACTTTCGGCACGAAACTGTGCAAAGTCGCGGTCGGTGATATCGCGAGGAAAACCATTTGTAATGACCAAATCGCGCCAGCCGTCGTGGTCAAAATCGGCCAACATGGGTGTCCAACTCCAGTCGGTTTCGGCTACGTTTGCCAACAGGCTAATTTCTGAAAAAATAGGCTCGTTGGTATTGGGTTTATTACCCATATTGAGCTGTAACGTATTGCGAACATACTGGTGGTTGAAACCAAAGAGGTCATTGTTAAGGTAGGTCTGATAACTATTGGGACCCATGAGCCGTTTTTTACGATTGTTGTCTTTGGGAAGCATATCTACAGCTACTATATCCGCCAGGCCATCGTTATTAATGTCTGCTATATCGTTGCCCATTGCTGAGTTGCTGGTGTGCTTAAAATAGTCAGCAGCCTTGTCGGTAAAAGTACCATCATGATTGTTTATGTATAACAAATCGTCGGTGAGATAATCATTTGTGATGTAAATATCTTTCCAGCCATCGCGATTAATATCACAGATATTTATACCCAGACCATAGCCTTCTATCTGGATTCCTGCTTCTTTTGAAACGTTGATGTATGTAGGATGAGCGGCGCCCGTCACCCACTCACAACGATAGAGGCGATCAGTGGTAGGAGAGGAGCCATCGCGGCGTTTTTGGTGGTATTGATTTGGATTGTTTTCAATCGTGTTGGTTAGTACATATAAGTCTAAATCGCCATCATTGTCATAGTCAAAGAAAGCAGCATTCATTGAATGACCTCGGTCAGCAATGCCGTATTCTTCAGCCATTTCTTTGAAAGTGGGAGTGCCGTCTTTATCATTGCCTTGATTGACGTAGAGTAAGTTGGCGCGTTGCGCTTCATTGTCTTTGGTGGTGGTAGTGAGGTAGATATCCATCCGTCCATCGGCATTGATGTCCACCAAACTCACACCCGAACACCAGCGACCGAGGTTAGAAATTCCTGCTTTTGTGCTAATATTTGCAAATTGCATGGCTCCTTTATTGAGATAAAGGCGGCTATCGGCTTGGTTTCCTGAAAACACTACATCGGGCAAGCTATCGCCGTTCATGTCGGCAATGCCTACACCACCACCGTTATACACATATTCGAAGTCAAGGATGTTGAGCGTATCATTTTCTATGATTCGATTAGAAAAATCAATACCAGTATCTTCTACGTTGAGCTTGGTAAACAGGGTCTTGTCTTGACAAGAGGAGAAAAGAATACCGTAAAAGATAATGTGTAAGATGGAGAATATAGGCGTATATCTTTGCATTTGATAATGTAACTTTTAAGAAGTTGGGAGGCTTTGTTTAAGTCCAAATTTACAAACCCCATAAGGTTTTGGAGGATACCTGTCATTGGTTAATGATGATAGTGGAATAGAAAAAGTATCCATGCACTATCATCTATGTCATTACTTCAATTTGAATATCAATACCGATTCATTGTTTCTCGAAATGATAAGCTTATTATCAATTTTAATGGCATCTCGTACTTCACCTTTGGTTTGTATTCCTGAATAAGCATCCGAAACATATCTGAATTTCCCTTTGCCTAAACCCTTAAAGTATCCTCCGTGGAATCCGTCGTGTCTCCCAATTTCGGGTTTTAGACGGTAGAAGTTTCCACCCGCATAAAAATCGGTAATTTTGTCATTGTCAAAATCGGATACTTCAAAAGCAAAAATGGGAGACATTTGTGCTTCGTAGGGGAGGGCTTCCAGAACCAAACTCCCGTTTTGATTCAATAATACCGATGAGCTGAAACTCGTGACTGTTTTTTGAATGGACTTACTGAGTTTTTCGGGTGGGAATAGGTCTTTTACCTGTTTTTTTGCAAACTCCTGATACTTTAAAACACTCTTTTTCAAGGAAGGTATTTGGGCCGTTAGGTCTTGTTTGCTTGCAAACGGATATGGCTTTTCATCTTCTTGCGTAAACCATTCTAAAATTACATCGGCTCGCTTGTTATCATCGAAATCATTTACATAAAGATTCAATGGTTTTTCGACAGAAGCGTTTAGTTTCATATTTAGGCCCCAATTTCCAATTAAGTAATCTTTATCGCCATCTTGGTCAATATCTACCATTTCAATTGTGTTCCACCAACCACTGCTGTTCGGAATTGGGAGTGGGGAGTTTAATACGCCGCTATCATTTACAAAAACTGTAATCGGCATCCATTCACCAACCACAATTAAATCTGCCCAGTTATCAGCATTTACATCAGACCAAACAGCATCGGTAACCATTCCGATAGGGCCAGTATCATTATTGGTTATATCGGTCCATTGTCCATTCCCTTCATTTTTGAGTAAAAAACTACGCGGAGTCAGACCATAATTGCCTGGTACAGACCTGCCTCCAATAAATAAGTCTATGTCATTGTCTTGGTCGAAATCGAATGGTTTAATACATCCAATTTGCCCATTAAAGCTGGGGCAATTTGATGTTTTTCTCGTAAAATTGCCTTTTCCGTCGTTTTCAAAATAGAAAGAAACAAATGCATTAAAGCCGTCCCGATACTCGTTTCCGCCAACCCCAACCAAATAATCAAGGTCTTTGTCTCCGTCAGCATCAAATAATGCACCTGCTGTTTTTTCAAAGTTCAGGCTTTCTAAGAATGCTTTTTGAGGGCTTTCTTTAAAAGTATTGCCTTGATTCAGAAATAATTTGTCTGCCGAACCTTTTGCTCCCTGTAAGATAAAATCTTCTTTTCCATCATTATTGACATCGCCTTTTACCAATTTGGGTGTTTCTGTCGAAAGTACATGCGGCATGAGGCGGTCTGAATCGTAGTCTATGTAAAGATTTTCTTGATGAATCGCATTTTGTATGCTACTTGCTGTAATATTTTCGACTACGGGATTGAGGATGGATTTTGCAGGGGAATACCTACCAGTGGCATTTGCATAATCCAAGTGGTGAGTTTTATTGATTGAAGGACTTTTGATGATTTGTGTTTTAAAATCAGGCCATAAAATACGGACCGAGTCAACGGATTTCCCGTTTCCTATTCCGAAAGTAATGTCAGTATCCGACGAACTTTGGAATCCTCTCGACGACATACTATGGGCTGTCTGTAATTCTCCTTTGCTATATATCTGAACCGTACTGCCTATGCCAAAAGGATTCTGTTGGCTCCCTTTTAGCTTAAATTTAATGTAAATTGATTGTTTTTCAACCGCAGTATTTTTATATACAAAAGCTGGCATATTTACATTATTGACAATCAAGTCAAAATCTCCATCATTGTCTAAGTCGCCATAAGCAGCACCATTGCTGAAACTTTCTTGGTCGAGATTTAGGTCATGGGCAAGGTTCTCAAACCTAAGCCCCCCCGCATTAATAAAGGCATAGTTTTTTCTTTTGTTATGTGGTAAAAACTTTACAAAATCCCTGAAGTCATATTTCCCATTGGCTTTAACCACTTTTTCAACTTCCGATTTATCGCCAATAAAATCTACAAAATCCGAATCGGTAATGTCATGATAAAGGCCGTTGCTTACAAAAATATCCTTCTGCCCATCTAAGTTCATGTCAAAAATCAAAGCGCCCCAACTCCAGTCTGTGGCTGCCACACCTGAGAAAAACGCGGTTTCTTGAAAGCTCCCATCACCCTTATTAATATGTAGGCAATTCTGAACAAACTGATAATAATAACTATTTTTTAATTTTAGGTCATGCAAATAAAAATCGTCAAATTTGGTAGCTGCTTTTAGGCGCTGATTGTTAGGGGGAAGCATATCTGTACTGAAAATATCTAATTTCCCATCATTGTTGATGTCTGCCATATCAGACCCCATACTTGACATTGACGTGTAGCTTATGTTATCAATCAGGCTTTCTTTAAACGTCCCATTTTTCTGATTGATATAAAGATAATCTCTTTCCCAAAAATCATTAGAAATATAAATATCTGGATATAAATCATTGTTTACATCACCTACCGAAATCCCTAAGCCGAAACCAATATTTGAAGAAAATATGCCCGATTTTTTAGTAATATCAACAAATTTTGGTTGAACAACTCCCCCATTGGGGTCGGACCCTCGCAGGGAAGGGGGGCTTTGGTTTTCATACAATCTGTCGCCGCCAAGCGCATCATATTCAAATCTTTGTTTTGAATAAAGGGATATTCTTTCGGGATCTTTGTAGCTATTATTTAATACATAGCAATCTAAATCACCGTCTAAATCAAAATCAAAAAATGTGGCGTGGGTAGATAAACCGGCGTCATTAAGCCCATACTCGGCTGCTTTTTCGGTGAAAGTATTGTTTTTATTATTGATAAAAAGTTCATTTTCTTTGTTTTCCTTTTGGGCATCGCCCGAATAACAAACATATATATCTAAATATCCATCTGCGTTTACATCAGCGAAGGTTACGCCAGTTGTCCATGAATTTTTGCCTTTTATTCCTGCTTTTTCAGTAATATCCTCAAATTGTAAATTTCCTTTATTTAGATATAATTTATTATCGCCCATGTTTGCCGTAAAAAAAACATCTTTCAAGCCATCATTGTTGATATCGCCAATTGCCACACCGCCCCCGTTGTAATAATTGCGATATGTCAGTATATTAAACTCTTCTTTATCTTCCACTTGATTGATGAAATCAATGCCAGTATTTTCAGATTCCAATAACTCAAAAGCCGTATTTGTGGAAGTTGCTTGATGGTCTGATGATTTATTGCATTGAGTAAGAGATAAAATACACAAAAAACAAACACAATATTTTAGGGTTCCTTTAATCATTTTGCTCAAGATTTAATGGAATTCAAAGGTATAAGAAAGTTTCGATTCGTCAGACTTTGAATAGGCACAAAACCAATTCTTCATAAAACAAAAAAGGGGAAATGAATCCCCCTTTTTTGTTTTATGAAACTGTATTCCTAATGGATAAGATTTTTCATTAGAAATTAATAACCAGGGTTCTGCTTAAGTACACCATTCGATTTAGCAATCTCAGTACTTGGAATTGGGAACGCATAATTAGTAGCAGTTGGCACTTTTGCTTGGCTATAAATAGTTACTAATTTAGACTCGCGAGGAATATATTCGGCCATTACTGACTCATAAACACCCCATCTTTGTAAGTCAAATACACGGTGACCTTCTAAAGCAAGCTCAAGTCTTCTTTCAGTTCTTACAGCTTCACGAGCCACAGCTTTGTCTGTCCAAGCAGTTTTGTAAGTGCCCATGGCATATTTACCCCAAGTGATTTCAGGAGCGTTGATAGCCACTTTAAGGTTTGTGCCAGCACCTTGAGTACAGTTTCCTGCTCTGGTACGAATCATGTTTACATATTCTCTTGCTTTTTCCAAAGAACCTGCTTCCACTTCGCACTCAGCAGCCATCAAAAGTACGTCTGGATAACGCATCAATGGGAAGTTCAAGGCCGAAAGCTGTGTACCTGTCCAACCACCTGCAAGTGTAGGTTGACTCTTTAAGTGTACAGTTCTCTTTGGTGAATACCAGCCTTGGTAACCTTGACCACGAATCCAACTATCTTTGTGAGGCCCCCAGTCAAGATAAGGAACACCCGTACGACCAGCCGTATATTCTACACGTGGGTCAAGCACGTCAGCAGCACCAGCCTCAATTCTTTTAACGGCAACACCTTTGGTTGAGATGGGAAGACCATTGGCATCAACTTTGAATGCCATTACAAGGTCATTAGAAGGTTGCTTAAATCCACAGCAGCTTGTAAAGCTATCGCCATGAGGCAAGCCCAAACGTTCATGGTTGTTAGCATTAGCACCACCAGCATCACCGTCATTTACAGACGACTGAACAGAGAACATATTTTCGCTGTTATTTTCGGTTGCTATATTGACGTTGTCATAAATACAATCGGCCAATTTATATTTACCGCTTGATATTACTGTATTAAAAGCAGCCAAAGCACCTGTATAGTCTTTGTTATACAATTTTAACTTTCCAAGATAAGCCGTAGCAACGGTCTTATCTACTCTACCTACCGAAGTTTTATTGGCAGGCAGCAACGAAATAGCTTTTTCTAAATCGGCCTGAATCAACGGTATCATAGGCTTATCATTGGCCTTGTTGAAGTCTTTATCTGCCTCAGTGAAATAAGGAGCATTTTTGAATATTCTGTATAACTCAAAGTGTTGCCATGCTCTCAAAAATGTTGCTTCGCCTAAGACAGCATCCACGTATGTTTTTTCACCTGCGTTTGCTTTTAAAAACTCGGTAGCAGTTGTAATAGCTGAGTTAGCACGGCTAACACCCTCGTAGCAAGATCTCCATTTGTCGTTAAAAGACCCTTCGGCAGGGTTCCACTGGAACAACTGCACTGCCAACCAACCGTCTCCATCGCCCGCCTCTGAGCCTTTGTGGAATTCATCAGCAGCTAAGTTATACACCCAGTTTGATGGAGCGGCTCCCCAGGCGTTGGCGCCACCGCCTGTCCATCCCCCTACACTTTTGTAAGCGGCAATCAAAGTAGCATCAACACCTGCCTTACTTGAAGACAATAAAGTGTTTGAAAGAGCTGCCTGTGGGGGCGTATCTAAGAAAGAGTCAGTACATGAGTAGATGCCGATTCCTATTAGTGGAATAGCCAACATCGTTAGTCTTAAAAAACGTTTCATATTATGCTTACGTATTTTTTTTATTTAAAAGTTAAATTTTAGAATTCCAAGCTGATGCCTACGTTCACCACTTTGTTGGCTGGATAGTTACCATTGTCTATACCCATGCCACCGTCGTTCACGCCGCCACCCGCACCAATGTTGGCATTCGAGATAGCTGGATCAGTACCGAAGTATTTGGTCAAGGTTAATAGGTTTTGGCCTTGCAAATAGACTCGGGCTTTTGAGATTTTTAATTTGCCAAGGACACTTTGGGGAAGTGTGTAACCCAATTGTAAGTTGGTCATTCTTAAATAAGAACCATCTTGGATATAAAAGTCAGAAGCATTGGCAGACGAACGGTCGTTTTGGTTGATTTTTGGATAAGCCTTTCCATCCACAATGTTTCCTTGGTTTGCCAATATATTGTTCAATACGTTGGCATTGAAGTTCATGAAATACGACTGAATCCAGTAGCCTGTGAAGATTTGGTTGCCATAAGAACCAAACCAGAACGAGTTGAAATCAAAGTTCTTATAATTTACACCAATGTTAAGACCACCAGTCAATTTAGGGTGAGGATTACCATTGATAGTAACATCATTAGCGTCGATTTTACCATCACCATTTACATCTTTAAACTTCAGACCGCCAAGGGCAACAGAACCTGTACCTGTGTGCATTTTCAATTCGGCATCGGTAGTAATGAGTCCATCTACTACGTAACCATTGAACGAAGAGATAGGATAGCCCACTTTGCTGATAACTGAAATACCGGCGTTTGGAATACGGCTATTCAAACCTGTACCATCGGTATAAAAGAAGTCAGCATTGCCCGAAACTTTCTTCACTTCGTTTTTATAGTGGCTCAATGTCAGACCTAAGTTGAAGTTAAGGTCTTTGTTGATGTTCTTGCGGTAGTTAGCCGACAAGTCCCAACCCGTGTTCAACATAGAACCTACGTTTACGAAAGGAGCAGAGGCAAGACCGGCAGCACCTAACAATGGTGGGTTGAACAAAAGGTTTTCAGTAGATCTTGAGTAAACGTCTAACACTACTGTGAGGGCGTTGTTCAAGAAAGCAGCATCGAAACCGATGTTTCTATTTTTGGAAGTTTCCCATTTGGTATCAGGGTTTCCGAAAGAAGTAAGAGAATAACCTGTAGCAACACTACTGTTTGAACCATTGATGTCGTAGAACGTATTACCTACTGCTCCACCATAGATACTGGCGAAGTTGTAGTTTCTGATTTGTTGGTTACCCAATTCACCATAAGACGCTCTCAATTTCAAATCAGACAACCAAGCAATGTCTTTCATAAAGGCCTCTTGTGAAATTCTCCAACCTACTGAAACGGCAGGGAAGACACCATAACGGTTTTCTGTAGTAAATCTTGAAGAACCATCGCGACGAACTGTTGCCGAAATCAAGTATTTATCGTCGAAAGCGTAGTCAATTTTGCCAAAGTAAGAAGCCAATTTCGACTGGTTGCCAGAAGAAGACACCGAACGAGATGCTGGATCACCCAAAGCCGTATTCAAGTACCATGCGTTAACATCGGTTGTAAAATAACCGGCCAATTGTCCAAAAATATCTCTAAATTTAGTTGAGATTGCTTCTTGACCCGCCAATGCACCTACAGCGTGTTTACCAAAGGTTTTGCTATATTGCAAAGTGTTGGTAAAGTTCCAAGTAGTAACATTATTCCACGATTCATTAAAGATACGTGCACCTGGTGTTTTGGGACCTTCTGAACGATAAGGTTGCTCATAAGTAAATGTACGTCTCCATCCGCTACCCATATCAGCACCAAAGTTTGTTCTGAATTTCAAACCATCAATGATGTCTAACTCGGCATAAAGATTACCCAACAATCTTCTGTAAGTGTCAGTGTTGTTACTATTGTCTTTCAAAACTTGATCAGGGTTAGTAAAGTTACCTGTGATAGCGGCAACGTGGCCACCAGGACCTCCATTGATATTTTGAGCCGAAACCACAGGGGTAGATTTGATTACCTCACCAATTACCCCAAATTCGTTATTATTACCTCCCCTTGTCGAAATACCTACCCCCCAGTTATGAGCAAACATGAGGTTTTCGCCGATACGCAATCTTTTGCCGATTTTGTAGCTTGAGTTGGCACGAATCGTTCCACGGTTAAACTGAGTAAGTTTCAAAATACCCTCTTGGTTCAAGTAAGAAGCGGAAATGTTGAACGATGCCGCATCTGTTCCGCCCGAAATGTTCAAACTGTGGTCATGAATTTTGGCCGTTCTTGTAATTTCTTTCCACCAGTTGGTCCCTACTTTGTTGGTTTCAGTAACAATGTTGTTGATAGGGTCAAAAGTGCCAGGAGCTATATTACCATAAATGTTGTTGGCATCATGAACATATTGTGGCAATGTTGTTCCTGCAAACCAAGCTGGTACAGCACCAGCAAACTTCAGCCTTGTGGCCTGAGCATAGTACTCAGATGAGGTATTAAGTACTTCATCATATCCTTTTACAGGATTAGCAAAGCCCATTGAGCCATTGTAAGAAACCTTTGCTTTGCCCGATTTACCCTGTTTGGTTGTGATAACGATTACACCGTTAGATGCACGTGAACCATAGATTGAGGCAGACGAAGCGTCTTTCAAGACCTGAATAGATTCAATGTCATTAGGATTGATAGTGTTTTGAAATTTATCCACCACCGGTACACCGTCAATCACGTATAGCGGATCGTTAGACGTAAACGAACTAATACCACGGATACGTACGTTGGTAGCATCGCCAGGTGAACCAGAAGTAGAGATGTTCAAACCAGCCGCTCTACCTGCCAAGTTTTGAATGAAC
>JBDHXS010000057.1:0-16793 GCA_039810845.1 Runella sp.
TGGTGATGGCCTCGGCGGGTTTGTTGTCTTTAAGTAACTTTATCCCTTGGTCCAACTGCGCCAATATTGGGTCTTGCACCGACGGAGTATTGCTTCTTTCTACGGCCATCGAAACGGGTTCGTAGCCTACATCTGCCAATGAAAAATAGCCGACAAGCAACGCCACCGAAGCTGCCGATGCCCAACCACCCATCTGCCAAAAATGAGTTCGCTTTACGGGCATAGGTACGACTTTGGTGGTCGAATCAGTATCTTCCTGCTGCCATTCGACTAACTTTTCGGATTGTATTCGTTTTATTTGTTCGCGCAGTTGTTGGCGTTGGGCTACTTGAGCAAGTAAGCGTAGTTGCTCGACATCTGCCGCCAATTGTGCATCAGTGCTTAGTTCCGATTCAAAAAGCGTATTTTCATCTACGTTGAGCTGCCGATTCAGGTACTGACTGATACGTTCAAGCTCTTCTTCGGTGCGTTTCATTTTTTTAGTGGGGTTTTATTGAATCAAAGCCGACGTTACTTTTTCAAGGCAATCGCTTTTGGCATTTCTTACACTTTGCTCACTTTTGAGTTTTCCTTCGGTCATCATCACTTCAGCAATTTCTTTACCACTCATGCCTTCTACCAACCAAAGCGTGAAGATTTGTTTGCAATTTTTACCTGCCTTGTCAAAAATCGCTAAATACTTATCCCATTTTTCTTTCTCGGCCAACAAAACACTTACGTCGGGTTCTTCGTAGTCGGTTTCCTGACCAAAAATGTCTTGGCGGGCTTCTCGATTGGATTCCTGGCTCAAGAATTTATGCCAAAGGTTTTTACAAACCGTCGTCAAATAAGCCGAAAGTGGTTTGTCGGGTTGAGGGCTATACCGTGCTTCAATAATGTTGTGTACCACTGCTTCCACCGACTCCCAAATAATATCTTCGGGTTGTTTGACATAATCTTTGGTGTTGGAGCGGTTTGATAAAAATTTCATCAAAAAGCTACGATTTTGGTCATAAATGGCTCCAATGGCTTTGTCTCGCGCACGACCACCTGCCAAAATACCTTCGACAATTTGCTCGTCGGTCCAAGCACGTTGAAAAATTGAACTCATGTAGTTATACTGAAAGCGTAGGGTTTTGTCATGTTTGGGTCGAAAAATATTAGAAAAAAAATTCTTAACCAATTTTATTCGATAGGTTACAAAATAGAAAGGGAGCGGTATAAGGAATCAAAATCAATTGTAGTAAAAAAAGTGACTGCCATGCAAAAAATACCATTTACACCTCGTTCGTCCATGCTTTTAGTATTACGAAATAAAGTTGCGATTCCCTACCAGGCTCTTATCCGTATCGAAGGGCGTGGTAACTATACCGAATTTTTTTTACAAAATGGTAAAACAATACTTACTTCAAAAACCATTTCGTATTATGAACCATTTTTACCTTCTTTTTTTTTAAAAGTAAAAAAAGGCTGCATCATCAATTGTTACTATTTAATAACAACTCAAAGTTCTAAAATAAATGCTTTGCGAATGTTGGACGGTACCTGTGTAGAAGTGTCACGACGAAAAAGAACTTTTGTTAAAAGATACTACAACCAAATCAAAATTGGGTTAAAAAATAGCCAAGACCAAGGGACTAATCTTAAAGAGGGAAATGAGGGTTTAACTCAAATGGCTTTGTAGAAAGGCTATAAGTTTAACAAAAGCTTTTGAACGGTGACTTAATTTGCCTTTCTCTTCTAAAGTCATTTCAGCGAAAGTACAGTTATGGTTTTCAGGAACAAAAATAGGATCGTAGCCAAAGCCGTCGGTACCGCGTGGCACGTCGATGATGATGCCTTCTACAATTCCCTCAAATGAGTGGCTTTTACCTTCTAACGTAAGCGTAATGACGGTTTTGAAACGTGCTTTGCGGTTTGACTCATTAGCCAATTCACGCAAAACGCGCTCAATGTTGCGGGCGTGGTTGCGCTCGCCGCTGTAATAGGCCGAATGAACGCCAGGAGCGCCGTTGAGCGCTTCTATTTCAAGACCAGAGTCATCGGCAAAGCAGTTGACGCCGTAGTGTTCCCACACGTATTCGGCTTTTTGAGCAGAGTTGCCCTCAATGGTATCGGTGGTTTCGGGAAGTTCGTCGTTACACCCGATTTCTTGGAGGGTCTTTAAAACAAAGTTCTCACCCAGAATAGCTCTAATTTCTTCTAATTTATGGGTGTTGTTAGTAGCAAAACAAAGTTGCATGACGTATAAACCTGTGGGGTTTTCTGTTGATAATCATTTTGCAAACCCCACAGGTTTTGTTTAAAGCAAAGAAAGCGGCTTTCTAGGCCGCTTTCTTATAATGAATGATTATTTGCGTTTGGCTTCTACTTCAAAAAGGAGTGGTGAGTATGCAGGAATTTTGGTACTGCTTCCTGTAACACCATAACCGAGAGCAGAAGGGAAAATAATAATGGCTTTTTCGCCGTAGCGCATCTTAGCAATCCCATCATTAAATCCTTTTACTACACCACCAGAAGCCGTTCCTGTTGGGTCAACGACGTTTACATCAATCGTTCCAGAATCAAATTGGTTTCCATTTCGAATCAAACGACCAGTATAGGTTACACTCACCGTAGTGCCGATGGTTATTTGTGCCGAATCAGGATAAGCCTTCGTTTTTACAAAACGAAGGCCGTTTTCATTATTACGCTCCAAGCCCAATATTTTGTTTTTGGTTACATAATCATCAATTTGTTCTTCTTCCGTACGTACTTTTAGGATTTCTATATCGTAGCGAATCGGAATATACAAAGGAGCTAAAAGTGACACATCGCCTGTTCCACGTAACGACCACGGGACAAAAAGAGTAATCTTATCGCCTTCTCTAACTTTCTCTAAGGGAGTTGCCAACAACTCCTCAAAAGAAGGAACGGGATTGAAACGATACGCCATTAAACCAGGAACATCGCGCGAGCTATAAGAGCGAATAAAAATATCATCCACACCTACTTGGCTACTGTCCACAATAGTTCCATCCAAACGCTTTGCTGTGTACCGAAAAGAAACCTCGTCGCCAAGGAGAGGTTTTTGGGCAGTAGCATTTGTATTTTTGATAATGTAAAACAAACCCGACTTTGTACTATCAGCGGTGAGTTGGTTTGCCTTTAAATAGTTTCGTATTTCGGCTTTGTTCTCACTTGTCTTACGGTCTTGATAGACATCCTCTGTTTGTTCGCAAGCCACAATGGCAACTGTCAAGCTCGCTATGAGTCCTAATATTAACTTCCCCCTCATTCGACTTCTATTGAGTGATTTGTAATTGAGTTTTTGTAAAATGTGGACTACCAAAATAATACTCTTATCGTTGACCAGGAGTTGGCTGTCCAGGAGCGGTTTCAGGACCTTTTTTCACATCTATGAGTTCAACATCGAACAAAAGGACTGAATTTGGTGGAATTACGCCTGGCGAACCAGCTTCTCCATAAGCTAACGTAGAGGGAATAATAAACGTACATTTACCACCCTTTTTCATACTCATGATTCCTTCTTCCCAGCCTGGGATAACCATACCTTGACCAATAGGAAAATCAACAGGCTTGCCGCCGCTTTGTGGGTTTTTGTAAGAACTATCAAATTCTTTGCCATTCAGTAATTTACCTACATAGTGTACCGATACCATATTGCCCGCCACAGGTTTTACGCCGTCTCCTTCTTTTAATATTACGTAATTTAACCCCGATGACGTTTCAACAGTTTTCAAAGAATTTTTTGCCACATAATCATCAATGATCTTGGCATCTTTTTTCACCTGACCTTCTCTTGCAGCCGCTTGTGCTTTTTGGAATTCCTGCTCGTTTTGTACTTCCAAGATTTTTACGGTAAATTGAATATCCGAACCTTTGCCGATACCAGGAGGAAGCGGTTGCATCATTTTTGCAAAAAGAGAATCGGCACTGATAAAGAAGGATGCGCTGTCATTTTTTGCCAACATAGCCAACCCTTCTTCAAAACTTCCTTTAAATGGAGGCACTTGAAGCATCATTTGCATCGGCTTACCTTCTTTGTAGGTATCACGCAATACTGAGTCACGGTTGTTTTTCAACACTAATTGAAAAGTAAGGATATCGCCAACTTTAGGTTTACGCCCCTCGTTTTCGTCGTGAATTTGGTATTTTAGGCCAGTGTCACTGACGCTCACGCGGTTGTTGCAAGCAGCCATTATAGCAGCTGTTACAAAAAGAGAAATAGTTGATTTAAATTTCATGAAATAAGTGCTATTGCACAGTTAATTGTTAATGGTTATTCGTTAATTGTGGTATTTATATATGCTTTACTGATTATTTCTCAACGTTTAAAAGTTCGCTTTGGTATTCTGGCAATACTGATAACAGCCGCTCTATTGTTTCGGTAAGTGTAATGTGAGTACGCCCTCCCGAGGCATTTTTATGTCCCCCTCCCGAAAAATATTTATTGGCTAATTCTCTCACTGAAAAGTCATCTACTGATCGAAACGATAATTTTATTTCGTCGCGTCGTTCAATTATCAATACCGACATTACGATATTATCAAGTGAAAGCCCGTAATTTACAATACCATCAGTATCACCGATTTCTGAGTTAAAACGTTTTAATTCCTCTAAAGACAATACCATATAAACAGTACGGTACTGCGGCAACACAGTCAGTTTTTCAGATAAAGCATAGCCCAACAGGCGTGTACGGCCGATGGAGTTGTTATCAAAAATAGCTCGATGAACATAATTGACATTCAGGCCTGTTTTCATTAATTCAGCTATTGACAAATGCACTTCTGCCGTCGTATTCCCATGCCTAAATGACCCAGTATCGGTCATAATACCCGCGTAGAGGCATTTTGCCATAGATAAATCAACCAGGTGCCCATCACCCAGTTGATTAATAATATCCAGTACATACTGCGCCGTTGCCGCTTTTGATGTATCCGAAAATACAAAATCAGCAAAGGATTCAGGTTCTAAATGGTGGTCTATCAGCACTTTTGTAGCTGTAGCTTCCTGTGCTAAAGCCCCCAACCCTTTAATCCGATGCAAGGCATTAAAATCCAAACAACAGATTACATCAGCTTCCTGAAGCAATTTTTTTGAAATAGCCTGCGTTTGAGCATTTGTATCGTATGTGACCACTTCTTCATAATCTGGCATCCAACGCAAGTTAGATGGACATTCGTTAGGAATAATGACCGTAGCAGTATGTCCTTTTTTCCGAAGGTATATTTTCCACCCCAAGGATGATCCCATTGCATCAGCATCGGGATTTTGGTGGGTCAATATCACAACACGTTTCGGGGGCGAATTGATGAGTTCGTAAAATGCGTTCCACTGTTGCATAGTCTGCAAAGTTAGTAATTTTCTGAAAAAAGACCTGATTGGTTTTCAAAACCTGTCAGGTCTGCGTAGCTTTGCGGCGTTTTTTCGGAGAAGTTATCCGCTGTCAATAAATCAGTTGCCCGAAAAAATGAAACTTATATGTTTCAAAACGACGATGTGGATAATGCTAAACAGATAACAGAAACTTACTAATGACAACAAACAGAACATTCACGATGGTGAAGCCCGACGCCGTAGAAGCAGGTAATGCAGGGGCAATTTTGAAAATGATTGAAGAGGGAGGTTTTCGGATTGTGGCATTGAAAAAAACTTTGTTGACCAAAGAACGCGCTGGTGAATTTTATGAAGTACATGCTGCTCGTCCTTTTTACAATGATCTTTGTGCTTATATGTCGTCAGGGCAGATTTATGCGGCTATTTTAGAGAAAGATAATGCAGTAGCTGATTTTCGTACGTTGATTGGTGCTACCAATCCAGCAAATGCTGCCGAGGGGACTATTCGTAAACTGTTTGCAAAGTCAATAGAAGCCAATGCCGTTCATGGCTCTGACTCGGATGAAAATGCGGCCATTGAAGGTAGCTTTTTCTTTTCAAAAACAGAACAATTTTAGGCGAAGTAAGAGGTTAAAAACGTCACAAAGCTCCGAGATACTCGGGGCTTTTTTTATGCAATTTTCCGTGAAACATCAAATTTGTAGTCATTTCACGGGTAAAAAAGTAGGATTCACGGAAAAAACTTGCTTCTGCGTCTCTAATTAATGTATCTTCAATTAAAAGTGATGAGGCATCCCCCATAAAATAGTTATGAAGAATAATGAAATGCGCATTCGCAAACTTGACTCTTCCGTATTGGTCGCTAAGGAAGAACCATTTTCGTGCGAAGTGCTGAGTAAACTCTTAGAGAGAGAAGGGTTTGACGTGGTAGGTCGGGCTAATGAATTGGATGAACTTATCCAGAAGATTCATACCAAAAAGCCTAAGTGTGTTATCGTAGAAGCCAACTTAATCGGAAAAGAAACTAATCATTTATTGAAACAATTGGCAGAGGCATCAAATCCGCCTAAAATGGTCTTATTTTTTAATACCTCCAATTCTAAAGAACTTACCAAAGCTTTGAATGCTAATTTCAACGGATATCTTTATTCGGAAGACCGCTTGGAAGAATTGTACAAATGTCTGCTCTATATTCAGACCCAGTCTAAATATTATAGCGATGGTTTTAAAGATTTAATGAAAAAACTGGGGGTAAATGAAGTAGATAGCGATACCCAACAGAGGATTAAAACTTTAACCAAAAGAGAAAAACAAGTTCTTTATTTAGTGACAGAAGGGCTTACAGGTTATGAAATATGTGATTCTCTGTGTATTAGTTATCGGACTTTGGCTAACCACAAGCAAAATCTGATTCAAAAACTGGGAATTGATAGCAATCGACAATTGCTCAAATTTGCTTTGCAGATTAAATCTTATATCAATACTTTATGAAGTAGATTGAATAGAAGGTCGTTTTCTATTAGTGGTTAAAGCATCCCTAAAAGCGTTGAAGCGGTTTCGAGACATAACCATTTCACGTAACCCAGATGAGGTTTTTATGTAAAGAATGTATTTCCCTTTTTCCCAGTAAATATAACTATCTAAATGGTTAAGGTTGACAATAAAACTACGGTGTCCTCTGAAGAAGTACTTGGGGTCTAATTCTTCCTCTAAAACAGATAAAGGTTTTATGATTCGGAAGCGCCCTTTTGGGTGTTCTACGTAGTATCGTTCTTCTACTGTTTCAAAAAAGAAACATTCTTCTACTCTTAAATAAAGATCACCTGCACTGGTTTTTGCTTCTACAAAACGTAAATAATTTTCATCGGGGATAGTTTTAATCTCCCCTTTAGCTTCTTTTTTCTTGCTTTCTGGCATAATATAATCTACGGCAGCTGTTGAAATAGTTGGCCGTGATTGAGGATTGCTCGCTAAAAAATCTCTTACCAAGGAGACATTTATTAGAATATATCCCAAAATAATCACAAAAGGGAGATACAGAAGGTAAGTTTGAACAGTGAAACCATTGAAAATGTATAAGTCAAGATAGCGGTTGACAGAATAATTAGGAAACTCGCGAAGTAAAAAACGAATGTGGAGTGTAATGGGAAAAAAAAAGAAAAAAGAAACCAAAAAGAGCGGAAGAAATTTTGCTTCGTACTTGATTATTGAGATAAGGTCGAATTTTATCTCTCGAATACCCCAAAAACGGTGAAAAATATCAATCAAAAAAAGCAATATATATAAGGTACACAATTCGGGAGCTAAAAAACCAATGATTAAGTTTTTTAAATAGGCTGCAAAAGTATGATAAGAACTATATGTATTCCATCTAATTTGTGGAGAAGTTGCCCAACCTAATATCTCGCAAAATAAGACTATTACCAATAAAAAAATTAATCCGTTTTGAGGATTTTTATAAAAAGATCGGGTAAGTGTGAGTGACCTCATGGCTCATTTATACATTCTGCACTTCCAAAAGTACAGGTTCCAACTGCACTGCAAAGATAGTAATTAGTCAATTATTACTATAAACTATAACAAATATAGCAAATAATGCGGATACCCTGCTAAGTATCCCCCATCTACCTTTGTATTGTGAAGGAACAATACCGCGTATTATCTGCTAAAATTTACTGGTTCTTCAACACTTTTGCTCCTTTTTGCCACATTTTAATCAAAAAAACAATGAAAAAGACATTTGAAATCAAATCAAAAAAAATGTTGAACTCGCTCATTCGGGATGGCAAGTTTTATGCCAAAAATGAATCTAATCGAATATTGAACTTTTCAGAGAAGGATCCTTGGGCTTCTTGTTGGGGTATCACCCTTGATAAACAGCCTGAAAACAGCATTGTTTTACAATAATATTAATCTATCAGCGTATGAGCGCTTCGAATTTCGCTAACTATCAACGTGCGCTTCTTGACTGCGAAGTGGCACTTAGCCGAGTAAATCTGCTTCAAGAAGAAGGCTATTTAGTAAGATTTGCTATCTTTTCGGCAAATCTTACCAATTTCCTGCCCGAAATTCCCGTATCAGAACACGCTGATCTTTTTAAAAAGCTACTGACAAGTTTGGCTTTTGAGAGTTTTGATCGTAATGTTCTAAATATTAGTGATTTATGCTTGATAAAAGGCGATATCTCAGCGCTGAATTTACCTCAAAAGCCGCAAATTTTTTGCACATTTCATATAGGATCTTATCGAATTATTGCGAATTTGCTTATTCGATTAGGTCATAACTTCTCCACAATCGTACGAAAAGAGGTATATCATCAGCAAATGGATTCATTGATGGGATATACCGCTCAAATGAAAAAAAAGTACCCAACTACCAGCGATGTTCACGTACTCAATGCCGAAGATCCAAATATCGTATTGAAATTATTGAGAGAATTGAAAGCAGGGCGTTCATTGCTGGTCTATTTAGATGGTAATGTAGGCTCTGGTGAAGAAAAATTGGAACAAATTGATTTTTTAAGCCAAAAAATCAACATCAGAAAAGGAATACCCTATCTTAGTTATGTTTCTGGTGTGCCCTTAGTGCCTCTTATTTCCTATCGTCAGCCTGATTTTAGTAATATATTGTACATAGGGGAACCGATTGAGATTGATAAAACAATTTCTCGAGACGAATATTCAAGGTCTTCTCTACAACAGCTTTTTGATTTTTTTGCTAAATACGTTGCTTCTTTTCCTGAGCAGTGGGAAGGATGGAATTATATCCATCAAGCTTTAGATACTAATGGAGAGGAATCAGCACCAGTTCCACCGCCTTCTGCTTATAAAAGGTTGAACTACGAATTCAATCAGAGTCGTTATAGCATTTTTGAATTGCAAGACGCGCCCGTGTTGTTTGACAAGCGTTATTATTCTACCTATGAAATCTCCGATAGCCTACGAAAGTATCTTTTAAACTCGCCGTTTACTAACCCTAAACGCGTGCTTGGAAAACCTGTTTTTCAGGAATTGGTTCGACAAGAAATTATTATTTAACGCTCCACTCCGTGCCAAAGCCCTATAAAATCCCCAAACTCATGGGGATTTTTGTCTTTAGTTTCTGGGAAAGCCCCCTTTTTGAGGCGTTTTTGAAATCCATTCACCGGGCAAAATAGTCATTTCACGGCGCAAAATAGTCATTTCACGGTTCAATAGTGTCATTTCACGGTTTTGAGCCTTGTTTTGGTATAGGACTTGTTTAAAAATCATTGTACCTTCGAGCATGCAAATAAACCCCTGAAAAGCCAGGTACATTGTTGCATAAAAGGTGGCTTGCTCAACGTTATGAATGTTTACATTGGGGTCTATAGAATCAAGAAATAATTTTTCAAAGTAGGGTAAAGTGTGTAGCATTGGCCTCGCTCTCATGGAGCGGGGTCATGTTGTTTTTAGGTATACCTTATACGGTTACTTCAATGCCCCTATCAATATCCCAATTTCCTATCTAACCATATTTTTTGGTATGGATTTTAGATGATTGTAGATGTCTTATATCAATTCTGATATATTTTATATCTTCTATTTGAGTTTTTTGTGCTGATAATTAATGTGTTATGGATTTTTTCGTTAGCTCCTTCAATTAAATTGGTTTAGACCCAGTGCAATATAAAAAATTGGCACACTATTTGTGATTCAGGTTTTATATCCCTATTAGTTGGCGTGTTTTCGCTAAAACGATTCCGAAAGGGACAGCTGCTATTGTAAATTTTTTATACGGGTATAAGCTAAATTCTCAACTATTATGTACTACAACGATTACGTTCGCTCTTGGGGGAGGGCACTAAAGAAAACTCTCTACATTGACAATGTTTGGGCTTTGAGTAAACACGCTTCGTGGCTACTGGCCTTTTTTTGTGGGTTTATGCTTTTGAGTGCAGAGAAGGCATTTGCCCAAGCTACGGTGGGTTCTACTACTTCTGCCACCACCACCAATTCTGCCACGTTAACCTTTTCGCACACACCTGGTGCAGGGGCAAACAAATTGTTGATGGTAGCTGTGGGACTGGGAAATACTATCACTACTCAAGGTGGCGCACCTCCTACGGTTAACTCGGTTACTTTTAATGGAACACCAATGACTTTAGTCGAGTCGGCGTTGGGATTAGAAACCCGAAGTGTAGTGTACTATTTACTGAATCCTTCTAACGGGCCAGCTAATGTCGTTGTGACAGCAAGTAGTAATACCACAGGAGATGGAGACCCTGCTCGAATAAATGCTTCGGCCACTACATTCATCAATGTGAATCAAACTACGCCGCTCGGAACGGCTGTGAAGGTTGAGGAAAGTGGAGGTGGGGGGACTCTAAATCTTATAGTTTCTCCTACAACTGTAAATGATATTGTGTACTCTGCCATGACTGTAGATGAGGGTGGATCTACACCAACAATTACTGTAGCTGGTGGTCAGACCACACTTGCAAATCAAAGCGGTACGGGATTTGAATCGACCCATAGTGCTTCAAGTTATGAAGCTGGAACAGGTAGCTCAGTAACCAGTACATATACTTTTACTGCCCAAGATCATTCTGGTATTGCTGTGCTTGTCAGAGGAATTGCCTGCACACTCCCCAATTGCGGAACTGTAACCCTTGTAAAAAACCCATAGATAAATCATGAAAAAGCTATTCTATACTCTTTTATTTATCACCATGGGGTTGGTCTGTCCTGCGGTTGTGTTTTCCCAAAACATTGCGGGAACAGTCTTTCAAGATATCAACTTCAACGGTAACAAAGATGCCGCTGATCCAGGTGTTGGAGGAGTGATTGTACGGGCGTATGATGACAATGACCCTATTAGTACGCCCACTGCTACGGCTACTACATCCGCAGCAGGTACTTATACCTTGAGTGGCCTAACGGCTGCGACTAAATATCGTATCGAGATCAGTAATCCTAATACATGGCTATTTCCTGGGCCCAACGGCACGGGAAGCCAAACGACAGTTCGGGTAGCAACTACGGGAGCTACCAATGTCAATTTTGGTTTGGTATTACCTACTGATTATTGTCAGGCAGTTCCTGATGTAATTGTACCTTGTTTTGTAAGTGGTAACCCGCTTGGTAATGGGACAGCAGGTTCAGAAGATGCTTTGGTAAAATTTGGCTATAACAATTCGGGTACTTCTGGAAGTATGATGCACTTAGCAAGTGCGAAAAAGATTGGTACTGTATGGGGGATAGCCTATCAACGAGAAACGAAAAAGGTGTTTTCATCCGCTTTTTTGAAGCGGCATAGTGGTATAGGCCCAGGAGGTCTTGGAGCCATTTATATAAGTGATGTAAATACTTTTGAGGCTACTTCTGTGTATGCTGATCTTACTACACTTGGGGTGACATTGGCAGCCCCTGCTGATCTTACTTTTATCAACTCAACCAGAAATGGTACATTACCTGCGGTTTCTACCTCTTCAAGTCAAGATGCTCAAGTTTTTCCGCTTATTGGCAAAGTGGGGATGGGTGGCATGGATCTTTCAACCAATGGTGATACTCTTTGGGTTGTGAACTTATACGAGAAAAAACTGATAAGAATTTTATTAGGAAATCCACATAAAGCGTCTCTGACTGCTGCCGATGTAACTCAGTACACTATCCCTGACCCAGGCTGTGCGTCGGGTTCGTGGCGTCCTTGGGCGGTTCGGTACGATAAAGGGAAAATTTTTGTAGGGGGTGTTTGTGATGCTGGTACGGCGGGTGCTCGCAGCAATTTGCGGGCTTATGTCTATACGTTTAATCCTGTTACAAATACTTTCAATGGTACTCCTGTTATTCAATATCCGCTTGATTATACAAAAGGAGCTACTCACACAGGAGATGCGGCTATTGGTAAAAACTGGGAGCCTTGGCGCGATACGTGGGCAGATATGTTTAAAGGGGGGGTACTTTCGGCAGGTACCCGGACGGCTCGCCCACAACCGATCTTATCAGATATTGATTTTGATGAAAGTGGTAATATGATAATGTCTTTCACCGACCGTGGAGGACACCAACTGGGAGTAGGTCAACAAGCGATTCCGAGCGATGGCAAAGCATATAATGGATACATTAATGGGGATATGTTGATTGCTAAAAACAATGGCAATAATACGTTTACTCTTGAAAGCAATGGCTCAATTACGGGTAAAACAGGGGGAGGAGTAGGTAATGGCCAAGGTCCTGGCGGTGGTGAATTTTTTGCTAATGATTTGTACCCTGTTTCAGGGTCAACGATTCACCAAGAAACGGTCATTGGGGCTTCGCTTATTCTGCCAGGCAAAAATGAAGTGATGACCATTTCGATGGATCCACTCGGTGTATGGACGGGCGGGGTAAATGTATCTAACCTCACCAATGGAGTAAATGTTAGACGTTATCAAATTTATTCTACAGGACCAGGAGCCAATGGTTCGCAGGGTAAAGCAAACGGTCTTGGTTTGACAGCTCCAGGTTGTGATCCAGCACCTATTGAAATTGGTAATGTTATTTGGCTTGATACCGACAGCGACGGTGTACAAGACCCTGGTGAAAACGGAATTGTTGGGGTGAGAGTAGAATTACGTAAATCATCGGATAATTCTCTTGTTAGTTTTGCTACTACTGATGGCAGTGGCTTCTATTTGTTTTCAAATGCTACGGGTACTTCAACAGGGTCTGCTAAATATGGTCTAACTGGCTTGACTTACTTTACTGGTTATAGAATTGTAATACCAAATATCGCTGGGGGTTCTAAGCAATCAGCTTTGGGAACGAATGTACTCACTCAAAACGATGCAGGTGGCGTGGATGCCCTTGCTGACTTGCGGGATTCGGATGGTACTGCCAATGTTAATGATGCTCAAACCCCAGTATTTACGACAGGTTCGGGGGCAATGAACAACCATACTTTTGATTTTGGTTTCAAGCCTTTCGTAGCTCCACAACCACCTGCACCTTGTACGCTTATCTCAGGTCTTAGTTCAAATCTTGTTACTGTTTGTGACGATGCACGAAGTATTGGCTTTACCATTACTCACGATGCAACTTTGACGCCTTCGCAAACCATGAAGTTGGTGTATTCGACTACGGCACTTACAGCTACTCAATTGTACAGTGGTAGCGGTACGACACTTTCTTCGGGAATTGCGCCAGTAACTGGACAAACTTCTAAACTCGTAACAGCTACGATGCCGACTAACGTTGGTGCGTCGCCTGTGTCTTACTTTGTGTATGTAGTTTTTGAAACAGCACCTACTGACCCTACTTGTCGGCCATTTGGCTCAGTTTCGCCCATTACGGTTAATCCACAAGTAGCTCCTGCCACTTTCCCATCGGGTACTTACTTTGAAATATGCGACCGTGACAATGGTGCAAATGAAAATGTTAGAAATCTTAATAGCTTAGTGAGTGGTAATACCAGCGGTACATGGACAGTAAGTGGCTCACCAACCATGAGTGGTACTTTCACAGGAGGTATTTTCACCGCTGCTCAAGCAGATGCAGGTAAAACATTCACATTTACTTACACCTTGACAGGAACAGGCCCTGCGGGTTCTGCTTGTGCTACTAAGACTTATACAGTTACGATTAAAGTAAACGCTTGCCCTTGCTACCAGCCAGTGCAAACTATTTGTGGCTCAGAGACGATTACAGCATCTGTTCCATCGGGTTATACAGTTACATGGTATAAAGAAAATGGAGCTACTGATACTCAGATTGGCACTGCTGGAGATGATCAAATTATCATTAATGCAACAGGAGAATACTATTATATAGGTACAGATGCAAACGGTTGTGCCGTTGAACTCTGCTGCCGCATTTTAGTGACACAAAATACGCTGCCAGCAGTTATCAATACAACACAGCAGACCATCTGTAATGTGAATCGTCCTTCTACTGCGGCTGCTGACAATGCCATTGATTTGGACAATCAGTTTGTTTCGGGTAATAGCGGTGGTACTTGGGCTTTGTCTCCTACCAGCCCAGCGGCTGTGGGAACACTGGGTGCAGGAAATGTCTTTACCGCTGCCCAAGCAGATGCAGGTAAGACATTGATTTTTAGATATACGATTGTTGGTGCAGGCGGTTGTCCAAATTTGACATACGATGTGCCCGTACTGGTCAACTCATGTGATTGTCCTACGTTTACGGGGATAGTTACTCCTGGCCCAGTCTGCTCGGATGAGAAATACTCAATCACCTTAAATCATACCGAAGCACCTCTAGGAGGTAACGTGGAGTTTTATTACTCTACCGTTGGGGGACTCGTTGCTGCCGATTTATATGCTCCTTTCCATGGTGGCGCAACGCTCATTGGATCAACTGCAATCGGTACAAACGGTTCTACAACGCTTAATAATGTACAGTTGCCAGCTTCTGGACAGAGCGTGACTTATTACATTTATGCGATTTATGTACCATCACCTGCGATTGCGGGCTGTCAACCTTTTTTCCTTCCACCAGCAACAGTAACGGTGCAAGGGCCAACAGTACCTGCAACGGTTTCAGCACCTGCACCGCTTTGTAATGTAAGTTTTGGCAATAATGACAACGTGTTGAATCTAATGACACTTGTTACGGGTAATACAGGAGGAACATGGTCAAGTGCTAATCCTACAGCGCAGGCTGCCATCTCAAGTAATGTATTTACGGCTACTGCGGGTATGGCAGGTCAAACTTTTACGCTCATTTATACGGTACCAGGGGCAAGTGGCTCACAAACCAGTGCTTGTGGTGATATTGTTTATACGATGGATATTACCATCAAAGACTGTTCTTGTCCGTCTGTAGATATCTTAACTACGAGCGGAACGCCTTCGACTGTTTGTTCAAATGGCACATTCTCAGTTACGATTAATCACCGTGCCAATCCAGGTAATCTTCAACTTTATTACATTGAAGATGCGGGTAATGATGGTACTGAACTAACTGCGGCTCAACTTTATGCCGCTGGCAATGGTGGAGCAATAGCCCTTGGCCCAGTAGTTTCGCCCACTACCAATGCAACGACAAGCACTGTTTCTGGTCTCAGTTTGCCAGTGAATAACTCTGGAGTAGCTAAAAACTACATTATTTATGTACGTTTGGCTGCGGGCAATAGCAATATCAATAATCCGAATTGCCAGCCTATTTCACAAAAGTTGATTGCGACACTGCCTCAAACACCTACCGCTACTGTAACTACTGCTGCGGAAGTGTGTGAGGCGAGCTATTCGACGAATTTGAATAAAATTAATCTTAATACCCTCATTACCGCTGGTTTTACGGGAGGTACTTGGATTGATACTGATAATTCGGGAGGCTTGTCAGGTAGCACATTCACAGCTTCGCCTGCTATGGCTGGTACTACTTATACGTTTACTTATAAAATTGACGGTGTGGGTGCTGGAAATTGTGGCGATCGCACTTATGATGTGGAAATAACGGTGAAGAATTGTGCTGTGCCATGTGGTACTATTTCCTCTGTCACACCAGTAGCAGAAGCAGTTTGCTCGGACAGCCCATTCAGCGTAACCATCCAGCACACCGCAGGTATTGGTGAAATGTCTATTTATTGGGGCGAAAGTACAGCGTATGGTGATTATGAATTTTATACCGACGGATTTGATAATGCTGATGTGCATTTGTTAGGACACGTTATGCCCGCCTCAGCAGGTGCTACTTCAACCACAGCGACAGGTTTGACATTACCTTTATATACTGGTCCCTCTCGCGATATCTATCTGTATGTAGTACTGAGAAATGGTAATTCTAATAGAGTAATACCCTTCTGTATTCCTTATACTTATAATACCATGCAGCAAGATCCTGCTTTGCAGGCAAGTGCAGGAACAGATGGTAATACTTCGGTCTGTGACAATTCAACGACATCAATTAATTTGTTTGGTTTGATTACTGGTGAAACCGCAGGAGGTACTTGGACACGTGAAACAGGTACAGGTGGTATATTTAATGCCAATGCAGGTACATTTACCCCTGCTCTAGGTGCTACTACTTCTACCTTCAAATATGCAATACCAGGCAGTTTATCTTGTCCAGGAGATGAGTCAATAGCGACAGTGAATATCAGTGCTTACAAAACTGCAGGAATAAGCGGTAATACCTTGATATGTGACAATTCAACCACAGTTATTGATTTGTTTAGTTTGATTACAGGCGAATCTACGGGTGGCGTATGGACACGTACATCAGGTACAGGAGGTACATTCAATGCTGCGGCGGGAACATTCACACCAGCTTTGGGCGCAACGACCTCGACCTTTACCTACAGCATTACGGGTGTAGCCCCTTGTCCTAACGAAACATCAGTAGCGACAGTGAACATTAGTGCTTACAAAACTGCAGGAACAAGCGGTAATACCTTGATATGCGACAATTCTACAACTGTCATTGATTTGTTTAGTTTGATTACAGGCGAATCTACGGGTGGCGTATGGACACGTACATCAGGTACAGGAGGTACATTGAATGCAGCAGCGG
>JBDHXS010000058.1:0-16756 GCA_039810845.1 Runella sp.
CGCTGGACAAGGCAACACCCTTGATAGACAGATGTCGCTCACGCCACCAATGCACAAGCGCTTGGATGACCTCGTCCCACATCTCCCGGCAGGTCTTCGATGCTTGGTTCAGCCTCCTGCCGGATGCGAAGCCATTTCTTCGATGGGCTGGAGGCAAGCAGACATTCCTCACCAGATATGGCAAGCACTTCCCCCAGCAGTTCAATAAATACCTTGAGCCGTTCTTGGGTGGCGGGGCAGCGTTTGCAGCGGTTAAGTTGGGAGTAATTCCTGATCCATTTGAAAAAATAGAAAATCAACTAACTACAACCGAAACTATACCGCCGACAGTAACTGCCACAAATCCAGAATCAACTGGTTCCAATCCACCCGTCAAACATAACTACGTTTCTCCCGTACAAAGTGGGACAATTAAACCTAACGAAAATATTGATATTGCAGGAGGTATAAATGATAATATGACATTCGACAATGCGTATGCCGCAGCCCGCGGAGAAGTAGGTCCAGGCGGTATTTTTTCATGGCATGGACAAGTTTACAATACTTACACTGTGGAAGAGTGGCAGGGATTATCACTCTCGCAACGGCAGGAGTTTTTGAGTGATGTAGGATTTAAACCCATAGAAGATGACAAAAAACTGTCTCCTCTACCTGTTCCTACCCCCGAACCAACAGACCCCATTTATGTTGAAACCATCATTAACGGTCGGCCTGCTTTGGGAATAGATGAAGATCATGATGGTATAGCCGATGCCATTGTAATTATGGATATAGATAGCGGTGCCATGATAGCGATTGTTGATAATGAGAGTGATAATCGGTTAGATACGGTTTTGCAAATTGATATGACTACGCAAGAAGTAGTCAGGCAGCAACCATTAGATGAGCCTTTTATGGCTGAGATGGAACGCTTAGAAGCAATGAACGATGAACCAGTGTCAGAAGTAAACAATATGAGTCTCGTCTCGCTGCCCGAGGAAGACGCTACTGACGAAGAAGCTACTGACGAGGGAGGTTATATCAATGATGCTGAAATACCCGAAATGGAGTAATGACAACTTTCAAAAACACGATTATACCTTGTCAAAAATGCGGCAAACTGATTGCGGTCAAAGTGAGAGATTTTGAAAACGGAGCAATTCAGTGTACCCACTCTGGCTGTGGCCATATCAACCAGCTTACGCAGGCGTTTTACGATGAACGCATTTTGTTAGGCTTGCCTTTTTTTGGCCAATTGGTCTATCAACAAAACCCTGCACTTCGCTACTCACTTCGGGCAGGTGTAAATACGGTGGGTCATTCGTCTTCGTGTACGATTCATACCGAACGATTCATGCACGATGGAAAATGCTACCTTAGCAGGCGACATTGTACCATTGAGGTAATGTTTGATAAATGGTCAGGAAAGCTACGCTATACTTTGCAAGATGGAGCAATAGACTCCGAAAGTGGACAGTACAGAAATAGCCTAAACGGAACATTTCTGAATGGCTATTTACTCCAGAATGGCGAAAAAATGGATATAACTGACCAGGGTTTAGTTGGTTTGGGAGGGGTAGATGTATTTAGATTAGATGCCTACCTCATCCCCCAGTCTATGTTACAAACCTATTTAACACAAAAACCATTAGAACCTGACGAAACGCAGTGAACATCATCATAGATCAACCGATTGCCTTTTCTTTTACGGGGCAACGGGCCAACAATGAGGATTTCGTATTCCCCGTTGCTCCCACTTCTGACACACATCTATTTATAGTCTGTGATGGTATAGGAGGATGGGACAAAGGTGAAGTGGCAAGCCGACTGGTAGCTGAGGCCATTGCCGATTATTTTGAAAAATATCTTCCTGCTGCCCTGACAGAAACTTACCTTACTGATGCAATCACCCATGCGCATCTGGCCTTGGCCGAATACCTCCAACAAAATCCACTTCTTAGCCGCATGGGGAGTACGTTGGCGTTGTTGTACTTGGATGAAGGTGGTGCGACGATTGCGCACGTGGGTGATAGCCGCGTATATCACCTGCGTAAGGGACAGATTTTGCACCAAACCCAAGACCACAGGTACGTATTAGAGCTGGTAGCAGAAGGTATTATTACCGAAGAGCAAGCCCAAACACACCCCCGTCGTAATAGTCTCAGTCGTTCGATAGGCGTAGAATCTAATAACCAAAACCTAAAAATAGATAAACCAACAGTAAGCTATTTAGTTGATATACAGGTAGGAGATTGCTTTTTTTTGTGTACGGATGGTGTTTTGGAACAACTAACTGAGGAGAAATTAAAAGCTGTTTTTCAAAACACTTTCTCCCAAGAAGGGATGTCCCAGATGGAACAAATTTTGTCTATTTGTCAAGACCAGACCCGCGATAATTACTCAGGTTGCTTAGTCTCCATTAGTGATTTAGTGAGAGAAGAAGCCCCACCACCCGTCAAAAAGAGTATTTGGGCGTGGATTGGGCTAATGCTTTTGTGGTTTTCGCAATTGTGTTTTGCCCAAAATGGCTCTACTTACGCCGTAGTGGTGGGTATTGCTGATTACAAAATAACAGACTACCGTACAGGGGATTTAAAATTTGCCGATAAAGACGCAGTGCGCTTTGCCGATTTTCTACAAAGCCCCGCTGGAGGAAATGTTCCCAATCAAAACATAAAGGTATTAACAAACAAAGTTGCCACGCAAAAAGCAATATTAAACGCACTGCAGCTATTTGAAAAGGCGACTGAAGAAGACCGTGTGATTTTCTATTTCTCGGGTCACGGCCTTGGCGGTGCATTTATTCCTTACGACGTAAAAAAGAATGACCCCAGCTCGGTTTTAACTCACCGCGACGTAAAAAAACGTTTCAAAGCCTCGGCCGCCTCAACCAAACTCTGTATTGCAGATGCCTGCCTATCGGGGAGTATGACGACCCAACAGGCGTGGAATGTCTCCGAATCGAAAACCTTTCCCAAAAATGCCGATGTAGTGTTGATGCTTTCATCTCGCTCAACCCAGAATTCGGTAGAAAGTGGCGTAGCACGGGGCGGGTTGTTTACTTTTTTTTTATTGAGTGGCTTGCGTGGCAAAGCTGATGCGAACTATGACAAAACTGTAACTATCAAGGAGCTATTTCGCTATGTGTCGCCGTTGCTAAAACGCAATACACCCAATCACCAAGCCCCGATGTTTTATGGGAAATTCTCTGATAATTTGGTACTTTCGTATCTTTAAAAGTCTATACATATAATGACAAATAAAGACCCTAAGCCACGCCCTAATCATCGAAAGTACTTAGAAACCCTCCGCCAAATGACAGAAGGAGAGCGATTGTTAAAAGCCTTTGAATTATCAGATTTCAGTCGGGCATTGTTTAAAGAAGGCTTACGGAATCGCTTCCCTGAAAAAAACACCGGAAGAGATACATGAACTTTTCTTAAAAAGATTGGCTAAATGTCACAATCAGAATTATTGAACATTACCCGCACTATGCAATCCATGACCTTGAAATGTAACAAATTATTTAAACTATTTCTTCTATTATCCTTTCTATGGGGATCATCAGGCTTTTTCTTTGGTTGCCAATGGACTGACCCCACCCTCAAAACCCTTAAAAATTGCGTATTCCCTACCGATATCAATATCGCCGCTGATGCCACCGACCCCCGTAAATATACTTTCAGCATCATTGGTACAAATATAACAGACATAAAAAGCATCACTTGGAAAGTGTTTAGCGGATCAAGCGTTTTGGTTCAATCTATCCTCTCTGCTACTCAATCTTATGCTTATACTGCTTCTACCAATGGAAATTATACGGTGATTGCGGAAGTAGAAACAGTTTGTGGCGAAAAGAAGACGTTGAGTAAGGCAATAACCGTAAAAACTTGTGCTCAACCAACTGCCATAGCAACTACAAGTGTTAGTAACAACACTTATACTTATGGCTTAACTACTACCACCCCTACTGATGTAAAAACCGTTACTTGGAAAGTTTTGAATGGTAGTACAACTCTTGCACAGGAACAACGCACTGATGGGAGTTCATTTAATTACACATTTACTTCTTCAGGAAACTATACTGTAAGTGCAGATATAGAAACGATTTGTGGCGAAAAAATAACGCGGACTTTAGCCGTAACTATTACGGTTGCGGGGATTTCATCTGCTTCTAATTTTAAAGCATGGAGAAACGGGGGGGGAGCGAATGATGCAGGTAACGGTGTTGCAGTAGATGGTTTAGGGAATGTATATATAATAGGCAATTATGGTGCTTCTATTACTTTTGGAGCAACCACACTAAGTGTTGCAGGTTCGAATGATGTTTTTATTGCTAAATACAACAGTAACGGTGACTTAGCATGGGTTCAGCGAATAACAGGGGATGGAACCGATGAAGGGAAAGCGATTGCGGTAGATTCTAACGGGGATATCTATGTGATAGGCCAAGTAAGTAGCAATGCTGGCTTTTTCAACACAACTGCCAATGTGATTGCAAACACTGCCGTTAGAAAACAGACCAATGGGCCTACTGATATATTCGTGGCAAAATATAATCGAGACGGTCAAATGCTATGGAATAAGTTGTATGGTGGTGGAAGCCCTGACCAAGGGGTGGGAATCGCTCTACATTCTTCGGGGATTTATATTACGGGCTTTTTTAGTGCTCCATCGGCCACTTTTGGTTTAACTACGATTCAAGCTTCGGGAACAGAAGGCAAGTATGATGCTTTTTTGGCTAAATTAAATATGAATGGAGATGCCCTTTGGGCAGTTTCTTGCGGTGGTTTTGAAAACGACTATGCCAGTAGTGTTGCCGTAGATACGGACGGTAATGCCTACATAACAGGAAACTTCTCTTCGCCTGCTACTTTTCGCTCTGTTTCGGGGGCTTCTACGGTGTATTCGTCTAATGCTACTCCTGATATTTTTATTGCTAAATACAGTTCTATTGGAAACTTAACCGCCTTCCATTATTCCAACTCAGGTACTCCTGCTTTTGGGAGTAGTATAGCAGTAAGTGGTAGTTCTGTTTATGTAACGGGTACAATACAAGGTTCAAATTACGGGAGTATTCCCGTCAGTTATCGTGGTGGAGGAGATATTTTTCTAGGCAAATATAACCTGAATAACCTAAATGCGGAATGGGTAAGAACAGCTGGAGGCTCAGGTTCAGATGCCGGAAATGGCGTCGTAATAGATAAGTCAGGGAACGCCTATGTAACGGGGCTGTTGAGCGATAACAGTTTGTTTGATAATACTTCCGTCAGGTCGTCAGGAAGTACGGATATATTTATGGCACAGTATGACATCAACGGAAATTTTCGATTTGTCAAAACTGCTGGTGGTAATGGTGCAGATGGTGGCACTTCGATAGCAATCAATACTACAGGAAATTTGTTATTACTCAGTGGGTTTTATAGTAGTTCTTTTGTATTTGGGACTCCACCTGCGTTAAACTACTCTGGAGGATTAGACATTTTTGTAGCGAAGTATCCAGATTAAAGATAAATTGGGACAAGGCTACTATGGTGTGATTTTTTTGCAGTGAAGTAGAACGATAAATAATACTTAGATTCAAGGAGTAAATGCAACTTTTAAAGAGGGCAAGAGAAGTAATATTTTTGAGAAAGAAGGGGTATCCCCCTTCTCCCCAAGGATAAATTACGTATAATTGCCATCCGTCCAAAGTTGTCAATTATGAGTCATTTAACCTACGAGCAAAGATTGCAATATCAGTGATGCTCAAAGCGAAATACCGTCAAAAACAGATAGCAGAGGCTATCGATAAAGATAAATCTGTTGTCAGTCGAGAGATTGCACGCAATTGTGACAAACGCAATGGCAATTATGATGCAGATTTAGCCGAACGTAAATATGAAAAGCGTCGGGATTCAAAGCCGAAAAAAGTGTATTTTACAGCTGAGATACAAGAAATGGTAGAAGATAAGTTAGCGAAAAAATACAGTCCTGAGCAAATTGTAGGAGTAGCTAAAAAAGAGGGCGTAGCTTGTGTATCACATGAACGTATCTATCAGCATATTTGGAAAGACAAGCGTAAAAAGGGCAATCTATATGAGCATCTACGTACTAAGGGTAAAAGATATAGAAAACGTGGGGCAGCCAAAGATAGTAGAGGTATTATTCCAGATAGGGTGGATATATCCCAACGCCCAAAGGTGGTTGATGACAGAGAGCGAGCAGGGGATTTGGAAATAGACACTATCATCGGGAAAAACCATCAAGGAGCAATCGTAACAGTCAATGATAGAGCATCTGGGTTGCTTAAAATGAAGAAGTTAGAGGGTAAAAGTGCCCAACAATTGGCTATGGCAACTATTGAGTTATTAGAAGACTTGAAACCATTTTTGAATACCATTACAGCTGATAATGGCCGAGAGTTTGCGACCCACCAAACCATTAGTAAGACCCTTGAGATAGACTTTTACTTTGCTCGACCTTACCATAGTTGGCAAAGGGGGGCTAATGAAAACTTGAATGGGCTAATAAGACAGTACATTCCTAAACAAACTGACTTTTCTACTATCACAGATGAATACATCAAATTTGTAGAGAATAAACTTAATAACAGGCCAAGAAAAAGACATGATTTTCAAACACCAAATCAAATTTTTAATCAATTAACTAACCATCAAAAAGTTGCATTTGTAACTTGAATCCTGCATACATTTGTTTAACAGACTTTAAAAATCGGAAGGCGATGAATATATATACACTTTCACAGGAGTTTAAGGAAGCACTATACGGGATTTACGGTGCCAATCTCTATAAATTATACCTGTTTGGTTCTTATGCACGAGGAGATTTCCATGAAGACTCAGATGTAGATTTTTTAGTGGTTTTGAAAGATCCTCAGATGCGTTCATTTACTGAGATTTCGAAAATGTCACCTTTACTCTCACAATTTTTAAAAAAATATCACCGTGTTTTCTCGGTAGTACCTGCTCGTAGTCATGATTTTGAAACCCTACAAACGCCACTGTATCAAAACGTAAAAATGGAAGGAATTGAAATATGAATCCAATAGTTGTTAGCATGATAGCTAAAGCCGAAGACTGCTTAGAGTCTGCCGAATACAATCTTAAAGGTGATTTTCTGGCAGCAACGGCTAATCGTGCTTATTATGCTGTTTTTGATGCAGTTATGGCATTGTTATACGTCAAAAATATTTACCCGAAATCACACAACGGAGCAAAAGTTAAGTTTTGTGAATTATACATTTTGACGGAAATTCTTCCCGATAGAGCCAATGAGCTACTTACCGATTGTTATTCCAAAAGACAAACGGGCGACTATGATTTTAACGTAGAGATTTCATACGAAGAAGCTGAACAGACACTACAAAATGCGGTCGAATTTGTAGAAATGGCAAAAAAATATCTTTTTATTGAAGGATTTATTGTATAGTTTTCTTCTTCAAAGAATTGAGATGACCCAGACCTTTACCACCTTTCAAGAATTCAAGAAACGCTATCCGATTCAGTTTGCGGAGAAAGATACGTGGTTGGGCAGTGGCACGTACGGTAAGGTGTTTAGGGTAGAAGACCAATTAGAAACCGAATGGGTGGCCGTAAAAATTAGTGAGTATCGCCAAAACGATACTAAATCGCTTAAAACCGAGGTGGAACTCGCCCAAAAAGTACCTCGCCATGCCAATATCGCCCGCTACGATGCTTGTTATCGCCTCGAAACCGATACAGGTATTAGCGATTTTGCAGTGATAAAATACTACCCTGACGGTAATTTGGCTGACCTTTTGAAACGTCAAAAACTTACCGACAAAGAACTACGAGACATTATACAGGGAACACTTGAAGGGCTAAAACATCTGCACCAACAACGCATCGTTCATCGTGACTTTAAACCTGCCAATATTCTTATTTCAAGGGGACAAAATGGACGTTTTGTGCCAAAAATCGCAGATTTTGGCCTTAGTAAACTCGTAAGTCAAGATGAGATAGATAGTTCTGATTTTGACTTGAGTGATGGAAGAGGTACACCTTCCTATAAAGCTCCTGAGCAGATTGAAGGGGGACGCGTGAGCTTCAACTTGGACTTGTGGGCATTTGGCGTGATTTTATACGAAATGCTCACGGGCGAAAAACCCTTTAGCGTAGGTACCCACTCAAGCGAACCTACCCTACGGCGAGAAATAGAACGCAAAATCATCACAGCTCAACTTCCCGACCGCCTCCGCACTTTGTCTGAACCTTACCAAGGCATGATACGGCGGTGTTTGGTCAAAGATATTCGACAGCGCGTTCGCAAAGCTGATGAATTGTTAGCACTATTGGACGAACCCATAAAGCCACCACCGCTGCCCAAGCCTGTTGAAAAGCCAAGCGTTGCTCTTGCCGACCATACCGATGTGTATGTAAAGCCTAAGCTCGTGGTGCAGGAAACTCCGACAGACGTATATGCACCGAAAGCCGTCGTTCAAAAAACAGAAATTCAACCCAAATCTAATAATACGTGGCTTTGGGGATTACTTGGGGGGGCGGTAGTAGTTTTATTAGGGATTTGGTTTTGGCCAAAAGGAGAAACTGGAAAAGGTGATACCACAACGAATCTACAGCAAGCTCAACCGATTGAAGAACCCAGGCAAAAAGAGCCTCTAAAAGCCACATTATCGCCGCCTAAAAACAAAGTAGAGAAGCCTAAAAAAGAGTTGAAAGAGATTGATAAAGAACTAATTGCTCAACAAAAACGCGAGGAGGAAGCTCGTCAAAAACAAGAGCAATTGGAAGAGGATAACAGAACACAAGCAGCCTTAAAAAAACAGCAAGCACAAGGAGAATATGATGATTTGATTGATAAGGGAATGGCGGCTGTGCAACGTAATGACCGGGTTACTGCCAGTAATTATTTTGATAAAGCTAACCAAATCTTGACTGGCAAAGAAGACCTATTGTCAGCAGATAAAAGTAAACCTGCTCATAAGCTTTGTATCGAAACAGGAAACAATTTTTTTGAACTTGATGAGTACCAAACCGCCTTGTCTTGGTATCGAGTTGCGCAATCGCTAAGAAACACCCCACAAGTACAACAGAAAATCAAACAATGTAACCTAAATCTTGAAAACTAATATTATGGAAAAGTATCTGCTTTTAACAGCCTGTTTGATAAGCATTTCCAGCCAGCTATTGGCAGAGCCTATAGAGTTGGGGATGGAAAAATCAGCTTCAGCGATTATTGTTTTAGACGACGACTATGAAAAGTTTAAGCGTGAAGGCGATGAACTATTTAAACAGGGAGAATATTTAAAAGCAAAAAATAAATATAAAGCTTGTTTGGTTGTACCCAATTTTGGCAATGATTCCTACGCCAAAGGACGAATTGATTTGATGGATAAGTTAATAACACTTCGCGAGAATGCTACCAAACTACTCAGTGCGGGCAAAGGCGAAGAAGCAGTGGGTTTATTGGAACAAATTTTAATTGAGAACCCTAAAGACCCTATTACCAAAGCTACTATCACTAAGATTTGGCAAGACAATGCTAATAGATTGTTTGGCGAAAAGAAGTATGAAGAAGCCAAAATAGCTTATCAAAAGGCCATAAAATATGCAGACGAAATCACTAAAAGCTCGCTTTCGATAGCAATTCAGAGCTGCGATGACAAAATACAGGCAATGCAATTAGCCCAACAGAGACCTACTCAAACCGAACCAGAAAAGAAGGAAGAAAAGTCTAAAAATCCAGTAAAGCCTGGGCCTAAAAACGAAGAACCTAAAGTAGTACTTCCTCCTACCCAATCCCAACGAGGCAAAATTGTAGTCATAAATCGTCGCCTTGTCCCCAAAATTGTGACTGCGGTGATAGGCTTAGGGGCTGGCGGCTACGCGTATCTGCTCAATAGTCAGTACCAAACCAAACTCAACGACCTTAGTGGTGTCTCTCAAACAACTGACCCCGATGGGGACAACGTGATTTTGACCCAAGCCGCATTCAATCAATGGGAAACTTCTTATAAAGACGTTAAAAGTTTTCAAAGCAACAAAACCACTATGTATGCTTGCTTGGGCGTGGCAGGAGCAGCGGCTATTACCGAGATTATTCTTTTTGCGCTACCCAAGACTAAAAAACAAACGGGTTTCCATTTCCGCCCAGATACTCAAAATGTAGGATTGGCCTTACAATATCGTTTTTAAGCATGAAAAAGATGTTTTTTTACTTTTTTTTGCTGGTACTGACAGGCTGCAAATGGCAAGACCCTACCCTTAAAACGTTGAAAACCTGCCAAAAACCTACTGCTGTCACCGCCACACCTAATGCGACCAATCCAAGACAATACACCTTTGTGTTGAGTGGCGTCACCACCGACGTAGCTTTTCCTGTTACGTGGAAGCAAGGTTCAACTACACTTGGTACCAGCACTTCTGCGACTTTTAGCTATACTTTTGGGGCCGACGGAAATTTTACAATCACCGCTGAGGTGACAACAGTGTGCGGCGAGAAAATTGCTCTTTCGGCCAATACCTCCATAAAGACTTGTACGTTACCTACTGAAATTTCAGTATCAACCGACCCCGCAGACGTTAGAAAATTCACTTTTGGTGTTCAAACAAATGTGCCATCTGATATTTCATCAGTGGTTTGGAGAACTGTAAGTGTTTATAAAGACCAATCTTACGGCTCATTGAAAGCTGCTGACAAAATAACCTACACGGTTACTTCGTCAGAAGTGGTTGTGGTGACAGCCGTTGTTCAAACTACCTGTGGGCAATCCCTAACATTGACCAAAAATGTATCGGCTGAATTTAAGGTTTGGGATAAAACTTTTGGAGGTACGGGCACGGAAGAACTACGTTCAATCGTGCCAACTTCGGATGGCGGATATTTATTAGGAGGTTTTTCTAATTCAAATGGCTCAGGTGAAAAGTCAGAAAATGGTCGTGGTAACGAAGATTATTGGGTGGTTAAAATCAATACAAACGGACAAAAAGTATGGGATAAAACCTTTGGGGGAAATGGTGATGATGCTTTGCTAAGTATGACCATAACTTCTGATGGAGGATTTCTTTTGGCTGGACACTCATCATCTCCTTCTGGTGGGGACAAAAGTGAAAACAGTAGGGGTGGCTTAGATTATTGGGTCATTAAAATCAATGCCAATGGACAGAAAATGTGGGACAAAACGTTTGGCGGTAATAATACAGAATATTTCCATAAAGTTATTGCCACTTCGGATGGTGGTTTTTTGTTGTCGGGCATTACATCGTCTAATATTTCAGGTGAGAAATCAGAAAATAATCGTGGAAGTTGGGATTGGTGGATAGTGAAAATCAATGCTAATGGGCAAAAAGTGTGGGATAAAACAATTGGGGGCTTAATGGAAGATTACTTTGAAATGGCTGCGGCTACTTCTGATGGCGGATACTTATTGGGAGGCTGGTCTGAGTCAAATATTTCAGGGGAAAAATCAGAGAATAGCCGAGGAAGTTACGACTATTGGGTTGTAAAAATTAATGCCAATGGGCAAAAGATGTGGGATAAAACCTTTGGTGGGGCAGGTTATGACGTTTTAAAAACAGTCACATCAACCTCTGATGGCGGGTTTTTGTTAGGGGGCATTTCCCCCTCTAATAAATCAGTAGATAAATCTGACAACAGTAAAGGCGAAACAGATTATTGGATAGTCAAGGTCAATGCCAATGGTCAAAAACTTTGGGATAAAACTTTGGGGGGAAATGGCTATGAGGGTCTGTATTCTTCGATAAATTCTCTTGATAGTGATTTCTTATTGTTGGGGAATTCGGCTTCGGGAATTTCGGAGGATAAAACTGAAGTAAGTAGAGGAGGGTTTGACTATTGGTTAATTAAGACGGACTCTAATGGACAAAAAAGATGGGACAAAACTTTCGGTGGAAATGAGAACGATTACCCCCAAATAATTATCAGCCTTCAAGGTGGTGGATTTATTATAGCGGGCAAATCTGAGTCCAATATTTCTGGTGAAAAATCCGAGAATAGCCGTGGTGGAAGTGATTTTTGGGTGATAAAAGTAAAGTGAGAAATGAAGGTATTTGATTAACTTGCCAGACAAGACAATATCGCATATATGAAACGAGTCATTCTTTACTTATTTTTATTGGTATTGACAGGGTGCAAGTGGTCAGAACCTGCCCCTAAAACGTTGAAAGTTTGCCAGAAACCAACGGATATTATAGCGACACCCGACTTGAATAATCCTAAAATCTATACATTCTCATTGGGGGGAGGTAGTGCTGATATTACTTATCCTATTACTTGGAAACAAGGAACGACGATACTGGGCACCAGCACCACAGCTACTTTCACTTACACCTATCCCGCCTCTGCGGGTGGGAATTCGTCCATTACCGCTGAAATACAGACGGTTTGTGAAGATAAAATGACGATCAATAAGTCCTTTTTGATTCCTTATATCACCAAAATATGGGACAAAACCTTTGGAGGGAATGGTATCGATGAGCAATCAGTTGTGATAGCTACCTCCGATGGTGGTTTTCTTTTAGGCGGACGGTCGAACTCTACTTTATCGGGTGATAAAACCGAAAATGGTCGTGGTAACGAAGATTTTTGGGTAGTGAAAGTGAATGCAAACGGCCAAAAACAATGGGATAAAACTTTTGGCGGGTCAGCTTCTGATTTTATCACCTGTATTGCTCCAACCACCGATGGTGGATTTTTATTGGGTGGACAATCATTCTCCAATTTTTCTGGCGATAAAACCGAAAATAACCGAGGCGATTGGGATTATTGGGTGGTCAAAATCAATGCGAATGGTCAAAAACAGTGGGATAAGACTTACGGCGGGTCTGCCAACGATATCATGTCTGCTATTGTCCCTGCCGCAGATGGCGGTTTTTTGCTCGGTGGAGCTTCTAATTCGAGTCTCTTTGGGGAAAAATCGGAAGAGAGTCGAGGCGATTGGGATTATTGGGTAATCAAAATCAACCCCGATGGTCAACGTCAATGGGATAAAACTTTGGGGGGAATAGGAAGAGATATTATGGATAGAATGATTGCTACGTCCGACGGGGGCTTTTTACTGGGAGGTTTTTCAAATTCCAATGCTTCGGGAGAGAAATCCGAAAACGGTCGTGGAAATACAGACTTTTGGGCAGTCAAGATAAATAGCAATGGTCAAAAACAATGGGATAGGACTTTTGGAGGTACCAACAATGATATTATGAACCATATCGTGTCAACGCCTGATGGAGGATACTTGCTTGGGGGACGTTCAAATTCTAACGCCTCTGGAGATAAAACTGAAAATAGTCGAGGAAACGAAGATTTTTGGATTATCAAAGTCAATTCTAACGGAGTAAAACAATGGGATAAAACATTCGGAGGAACAGGTGATGACATCGGTACTGCGATTGTCTCGACACCAGACAATGCGTTTTTAATTGGTGGTGGGTCAAACTCAAATGCTTCTGGTGAGAAATCAGAAAATAGCCGAGGAGGAGCAGATTATTGGATTCTAAAAATGGACGCCAATGGTAACAAACAGTGGGATAAAACGATAGGTGGAGGTGGTGAAGATCAAGTTTATACGCTTTTGCCAATTCCGAGCGGTGGATTCTTGATATTTGGTTTTTCGGATTCCAACATTTCAGGAGAAAAGTCAGAAAATAGCCGTGGTAGCCGCGACTTTTGGACAGTGAAAGTGCGGTAATTATGACTGGCGTTACCACTTATTTAACATTCTTTTCGCTTGGGAGCAATATAGATGTTGGGGTTCGTTAGCTATACGTTCCAAAATTATTTTAGCCTCGTTGTTTTTGCCTTTTTTTAAGTAAACCAATGCCACGTACCACTCCGCTTTCTCGCGGGCGTTGCGCGTAGGAGCTGCTTTAGAAAGATTTTGCAAAGATTCAAAAGGCAATGATTTGTATTGAACGTCAGTCATTTCTTTCTCCGCAAGTGCCATAAATTGATTTTCATTCTGTGCCGTATTGTAATTCCATACCCACCAACTTACTCCTAATACCACGATAATAGAAGCTGCTGCTGCCCAAGTTTGCCATTGCATTTTGCCCCAAAACACGTTTCTGATTTGACCTATTTGTTTCGTTTGTGTGCGTTTTTGGGCATTGAGAAGCTGTTTCTCAATGCCCAAAGCTCGTAGCCCCAAACGGAGTTTTCGTTGAGCTTCCACTTCCGCACTTAGTGTACTATTTTCATGTATCTCAGCTTCAAAGTCTCGTCTTTCTGTTTCTGAAAGCCGATTTTGTAGGTATGCTTCTATGCGTTCAAACTGAGCCGTATTCATTGGTTTTGTTGGGTCAATTTTAAGTAAATTTGTTTGAGTTTTTCGGTACAGTCGTAGCGTTTTTGCTTGGTAGAAGATTCTTTCATCCCCAGCTTTTCAGCTATTTCCCGTAGGGAAAAATCATCCATGTAAAACCATTCGATGAGTTGGCGGCAGTCGCCTTTGAGTTGATGAAGCGCAGCCCGTACTTGTGTGATTAACTCACCGCGTTCGAGGTCTTTTTGTAAGTCAGTATCATTGGCTGGATTATAAGCGTCGGGCATCATTGCTCTTGTCACTAATCTACTTGAAGCCAATTCATTTAACCATACTTTCTTGCAGTAATCAAACACAACTGTGGTAATTTTGGCATTTTCTTGAAACTGATACTTGCCTGTTTCGAGATTCAATAAAAAATTCAGCAACCCTTTCTGAAAAGCATCTTCGGCATCCATTTCAGAGCCGTTGTTGCGCCCTACCCAATGCGTAAATGTACCAGATAATTCGCGGTATAGGTGGTCATAAGCCCATTCTTTTCGTAGTGTCAAGGCTTCGTATAGTTCAGATTGCGTAAAATTTCCAGAATGTTTGGTGGGCATAGAATGAGGTATATCTGCACACCAAACATACATAAAGTTTGTTTTAATCAAAAAGGGTTGTTACTCGACCTTTTGGGTACGTACGTTTTTCTTCCGTTTTCGTTAATATAATACTGTCCACCACGAGGCCCTGTTTGGATGATTTGCCCTTGCCCGTAGTTAAGTGCCTCTGGAGAGTAATCTTGCGCTCGTGTACCCGATTGTAGTGTATAAGGATTGATGTTACCTTGGGTAGAAAAGTTATCTAAGTTAGTTGTGTTAGACTCCGTTTTATAATGGCCTTGTATATAAGTACCGTTGCTCCTTTGGTAGCCTTCTTGGTACTTAATGTTAGGATTGGTTTGAGTCGGTACACTGTAAAGATTATTGCTTGACGACGAGCGGCTCGACTGCTGCCTACTGTAAGGGTTATAAGATGATTGACTAAAAGAAACTATGGAAACAGTCATAAAGGCCAAAAACGAAAGCAGGATTTTGTTCATTGTTTGATTTGTTTAAAGTGATGAGTTGATTCTCATAGCTTTATCAAACAAGGGATAATAAGGTAAGTCAAAAAAGAAAAATATTTCTCAAAACGGCCTCACCGCCTTCACAAAGCGGTTTTTGAAGTATTTAGAAAATAGATTGTCTTCTCTGACTCCTTTGGAGGAAGAAGCATGAATAAACACGATGTCGTTTTTGCCGCGTACTTCGGTTACGATACCGACGTGCGATACGTACCCTGCCTTTCCTGCGTCGGGTACGTAAAAAATCCAATCGCCTGCTTTAATGTCTTTTACTTCTTCAATTTCAGTGCCGAATTCAGCTTGTTGCCACGAAATACGGGGTACTTTTAGCCCTACTTCCGTATAAACACTGCAAATCAGTCCAGAACAATCTATACCTTTTCGGTCGTTGCCGCCACTGCGGTACGGTGTACCCGTATAAGCACGAGCGGTACGAATGATTTCACGAACATAATTGCTATAAGAGCCTTTGGGTTTGGTCAGAAGTGCACGCTTCGGGGTGGAGGTTTTAGTTGATTTGAATACGGCGCATGAACTCAAATACCAACACACCAATAAAGATAGAATTATGCTCAATAGCCGCATCGTTTTGTCATAAGTTAGGTTTACAAAAATAACGGATGAAGGAGAAAATTAGCGTGAGTAATTCAGAATTTGCAACGTCTTTGCTATTAATGGGCATATTCATGTAATTTGTAGCGGGTCAGACCTACGGTCAGACCAAGATATACGGTACATAAACACAAAAACAATGGAATGGATAGAAATGCTACAAAAAATAGGCGCAAGCTTTTTTATTGTTTTAATGACTATTTTGCTCCTGTTTTGGTGCTTACCCGAGGGGTATTTTTTTAGAAATATCCTTCATAAATATGGGAGTAAATTCATTTGTTGGGCAGGGTTGGATAATTATTGGTCATTGTTTGCTCCTCAACCCGTTTCAAAAAACTTCTTGATTGGTTTTGAAATAGAATTTACAGATGGAACAATCCAAGCCTGGAAGTTGCCCGAATATACCCTAAAAAACGATTACCAGTGGGCACCTCATTTTCGATTTATCAAAATGCACAACCAACTGTTGTCCCAAAAAGACGTAATCCCTAAAGAAGCAATTTGTAATTATATTCTTCGCGAATTTCATAAGACAAATGAGTTGGCGAAGATTCCTGTTAAAATACACATTCTCCGATTTTACGAACCTGTTGGAGAGATACAACGCGCCTTGTTTCCTTGGTTAAGTCAACGAATATTTACGCACCCAGTCTCTTCCTCAATCTAACAAAATGCTGGTGTTCATAACCGTTGCCCAACTTCTAAAAGCGTGGAATGAATTATTTTTTAGTAATTCTTCTACCTTGACGCTTTCTGTTTTGCGTTTATTGACGGGCATTTTGGTACTCATTGAAACC
>JBDHXS010000059.1:0-16727 GCA_039810845.1 Runella sp.
AAACCCGAACTCGACCGCCAAATCATTGAGGTAATTGCAACGATTTTAAGCGTTTTTGCCTTTATGTTTTTACTATTTTTGGCTTTGTCTTACTGGGCTTCTAATCTATTGACCATTCCGCTAAGAATTATGACAACTAAGTTCCGTCGTATCAACTTACACCAACTCAACGAGCCTGTTGACTGGAAATCGGATGATGAAATCGGAACCTTGGTGAAGTCTTATAATGAGATGCTTAAAAAGCTTGGTGAAAGCAAAGAAGAGTTGGCAAAAAATGAAAAACAATCAGCTTGGCGCGAAATGGCTAAGCAAGTAGCTCACGAAATCAAAAATCCGCTAACACCGATGAAGCTCACCATCCAGCAATTACAGCGGACAATGCTGCGCGATTTACCTCCTAATATGCCGCAAAGCGAGCGTATCCGCCGCACTTTTGAATCATTGATTGACCAAATTGATAATATCAGTGACATTGCTACCTCATTTTCGGATTTTGCCAAAATGCCGCTTCCCAAAAACGAATTATTTGAAATTTCGTCAGTCCTCAATAAAGCAGCTGATCTTTACTCCGATGACCTAAAAATTACGCTTCGTCGCGACATTCAAGTACGACGGGTCAATGTAGTAGGCGACCGACAGCTCATTGGACGAATTATTACCAACCTGATAATCAACGGCATTCAGTCTGTACCTGAAGGCCGACGCCCCGAAATATTGCTACGCCTTCGTACCGACGACACCAATGTGTATATCGAAGTCCAAGACAATGGGAATGGTATTCCTGAACCCATTCGGCCTAAAGTATTTTTACCTAACTTTAGTACAAAGCAAGGAGGATCGGGCTTGGGTTTAGCCATTGCCAAGCGTGGAGTCGAACACGCAGGAGGAAACATTTGGTTTGAATCAGAAGAGGGTATTGGAACTACTTTTTTCCTTTCTCTTCCGCTTACATTTTCTACCCAGTCGTCTGAATTAGCATTAGCAAAATAACGTTTTACTGTTATTTAATAGACAAACTCAATACTGGAATATCTGAGTGATTGACTGTATCTTCAGTAATACTTCCCAACAGCATGTGAGACAAACCTCGACGTTGGTGGGTTGCCATCACAATGAGATTAGCACCCTGTTCGTATGCAAAGTCCAAAATTGCTTCTTCTTCATTAAATACATCTACCGATGAGATATACAAAGTCGCATTTTTGAGTCCAGAAGCTTTCAACAACTCCTCTTTTCGAGCTACAATTGCATCTTCATTTTTCAGTTGGCTCGGATTATTAAGATACAAGAGTACAATTTTTCCACTAAAAATATCCTGTAATTCAGCCAAAGCGGAAAAAGCATTGGCTTGGTCTTTTTTCAGAGTCGTTGGAAACACAATTTTATTAAACGATTTTACTGATGATGGAACAGCCAATACAGGACAACTTACCCTACGAATTACTTTTTCTGTATTGGAACCTATGAAAAACTCTTCCATTCCCGACACACCTCTGGTTCCCATCACAATCAAGTCAATGGCATGGTCTTTGACCACTTCTTCTATCACCCCAATCATTCCCCCGCCAATGACCGCTGTCTCAATTTTCACCCTTGCAAATTTGCTATTATCGGCTATTTCAGCCAGCGTTTTTTTTAGGCTTTCGTTGACCATATCCAAATATTCTTCTTCAATGGCTTTGTCATAGAGATAATACTCCGCCATTGGCGTAGCCATTACCACTTTTTCATTTGCATGAAGCAACATGATTGAGGCATTGGTTTTAAGGGCTATATCAGCAGCAACTTCAAGCGCATTTTGCGCAAAAGCAGAAAAATCTGTCGGAACTAAAATCTTTTTCATTGTGATACGTCGATTAGTTTCTGAAATATGCCTCAAGATAGAAGCAATCCATTAAATCAATACTGATTAAAATCAAGCCAACTAACTGATTTACATCAACTAATAAACTTCATAAAGAAAATATGCAAGTTTCATACCTTCTATCAACTCATCTCTGCTTAACTTTGGTTACAAATAGCAATTACGCGATATACACCGATGAATCTTTTCAAAATCAGTTGGGCTAATCTGAAGGATAAAAAGCTAAATAGTTTTCTGAGTGCACTTTTGATGACGCTCGGAATTGGAATCATTTCCTTGCTTCTGCTACTCAACAAGCAGTTGGATGAACAATTTCGTCGAAACATTAAAGGCATTGATATGGTGGTAGGGGCAAAAGGCAGCCCGTTACAATTGATCTTATCGAGCATTTACCAAATAGACTCGCCTACCGGCAATGTATCATTGGCCGAAGCACAACGTGTCATTAAAAATCCATTGGTCAAAACAGCGATTCCGCTGGCGATGGGTGACAATTATATGTCTTACCGGATTGTGGGCACGAATGCCAAATATCCTAACCATTTTGAGGCCAAAGTCAAAGAAGGCCGACTGTTTGAAACAACGATGGAAGCTACCATCGGAACCAAAGTAGCCCGAGTTACGGGACTCAAAGTGGGTGATGTCTTTTCGGGTGCCCACGGTTTCGATAACATGGATGACGTTCATGGGGACAAAAAATACAAAGTGGTAGGGGTTTTTGAAACCAATAATTCAGTCGTTGACCAATTGATTTTGACCGATATTTCGAGTGTTTGGTCTATTCACGAACACGCCGACGAACCGGGAAAAGGAGCCAATGTTACTTCTATGCTGACGGGTGGTGATTCTACCGAGAAAGACGACCCAAGTCAGGAAATCACGAGTTTGTTGGTTAAGTTTCGCAACCCCATGGGAATGGTTGCTCTACCGCGTTTTATCAATGAAAACACCAAAATGCAGGCGGCTTCAGTAGCTTTTGAAATCAACCGACTGTTTTCAATGTTGGGTGTAGGGATTGACACACTGCGTGCTATTGCTTTGATTATCATTTTAATAGCAGGCGTAAGCGTTTTTGTTTCTCTTTACAATTCATTGAAAGAACGCAAATATGAAATGGCTTTGATGCTTTCAATGGGAGCTACTCGTACCAAATTGTTTGTAATGTTGCTTTTAGAAGGCATTATGCTTGCTTTGGTAGGTTATGGGGCAGGTGTGTTGCTCAGCCGCGTAGGATTATGGCTCTTTAGCCGTGCCGCCGAGTCTGATTACCATTATTCTTTTGCTGATTTCAGCTTACTCCCCGAAGAAATTTGGTTGTTTGGAGGAGCCATTTTACTGGGTATTTTGGCTGCTGCCATTCCTTCTCTCGGGATTTATCGAATCAATTTGTCACGGACGTTGGCGGAGGAGTAGAAGTTTGCAGTGAGCAGTTTACAGTAGGCAATCGGTTGTGTCCAGCCGATTGCTTATTTCTCAAACCATTCTCTTTTTATTTCCCCAAATCCTGATGCAAGCTTCTCACTTCTTCCCCAAAAAACACTTTTGATTGACGGTCAAACGCATCGGTTGAATCGGTAGTATAGAAGATACGTTGGCCGTTTTTACTACATTTAGCTTCAATTTCAGGATGGCGTTGCAAATAATCCGCTAAACTGTGGGCTACAATTTCTGCCTGATTAATAATCCGAATATGTTCGGGGAGAAATTGCCTTATTTTATTGATTAATAGCGGATAATGTGTGCAACCCAACAAAACTGCATCAATTTTTGGCGATTGTTCTAACAGATGATTTATATGCTTTTTGACAAAATAATCAGCCCCATCACTGTCAAATTCCCCATTTTCAATCAGTGGAACCCACATCGGACAAGCTTCTTGATATACTTTTACATTAGGAAAAAATTTCTCAATTTCTACCAAATATGACTCTGATGCTACCGTCCCTACTGTGGCAAAAATGCCAATGTGTTGGGAATTAGTAAACGTTCCCACAACCTCTGTCGTAGGACGAATCACACCCAAAACACGCCTATCGGAGGCAATATGCGGCAAATCTAACTGCTGAATATTTCGCAATGCTTTGGCAGAAGCAGTGTTACAGGCCAAAACAACCAAATGGCATCCCTTGGAAAATAAATGTTTGACACATTCTAAAGTATAATGATAAACAGTATCAAATGAACGCGTTCCGTAAGGAGCGCGAGCGTTGTCACCCAAATACAGGTAATCATACTGCGGCAATTCTTTTACCAATTCACGTAGAATAGTTAGGCCTCCATACCCAGAATCAAAAATACCAATCGGTCCAGACATCTATGAGATTTTTCTGCAAGATGCTACTTTTATAGGAAATTCAAATAAACTTCAACACCCCAATACCTCGGTCGGCTCCAAGAAATCTGATCACCCCAGTCATACTCCCAACCGTGTTGAATAAATTGCCTGTTCGTTAGATTTTTACCCCAAAGTGCTACACTCCATTTGCCATCACGCGGAGCAATTGCAATCCTACTATTGACAATAGCAGCAGATTGGCGAGCAATGATTTCGGAGTTCGAAATATCATTGTATGCTTTTCCTGTTTGGTTAATGTTAAGACCAATAAATAGTTTCTTTTTATCTCCCAACGAGGTAATATACTCAGGTGCAAACGAAAACGTAAAATTGGGAGCTTTCAGCAATCGGTTACCTGCGTAATTAACGGGATTACCGTTTTCATCTTCACCAAAGGGAAAGTCAATGTATTTGAAATTAAGATAACCCAACGAAACATCCAATCTGAATTTCTTGAGCATACCCGAAAATTCTGTTTCAAATCCCCACCCACGTGTTTTATTTGCATTGGCCACTTTTACGCGTGTACCTTGGTCTAAGAGTTCTTGTTTGTTTCTATAATCTGTATAAAATAAGGCGGCATTTAATCGAACGCGGTCACTAAATTTTGATTTTATTCCCAGTTCATAACTATTTACATATTCTGGTTTAAATACCAAACCTCCCCCATCAGAATCTGTAATAACACTGGTATTGAATCCAGCGCCTTTAAATCCTCGTACAAATTTTGCATATCCCATTGTAAAAGGATTTACTTTATAATCCAATCCTACATCGAACGACAGCACATTATCTCTGGTAGTGCGCTCAACAGGGTTTTCCTCTGTGCCTACATTCGTGGCATATATATCTATTAATCCAATAGGACTTCCGTTTTCGTAGTGGTATCTGAGTTTTTGATAGTATTGAAGGGTTTTCTTCTCCGAAGTAAATCGCAAACCACCGTTTAAATGCCAATGAGTATCTAATTCTAACGTACCTGATAAAAAAGCAGCCGCACTTCGAGAACGAATATTGCCTTGGGTAGTATAACCTTCATAATCAAAATTGGGGGCATTAATTTTAGTTCCCAATAAATCTTCCCCAATGGGTATAAAATCTTTATTCAGCGTAAAAGTATCCAAAGCACCTATTCGCTCATTTAAGAAATACAACCCTCCTACATAAGCAAATTTCTGTTCACGAGGTGAGTTGATTCGCACCTCCTGACTAATATTACGTAATTTTTGAATACGCCCCCAACGCGATACATCAGCTCGAGCTACGTCATTATCACCCAAATAATCATCCATGGAATTATTGTACGACGAAATCAAGGTCAATTTATTCTGAGAATTTAATTCTATCTCAGCTTTTGCCACTCCTCCATATTGCTGACGCTGAAAGTAAGCTGGCAAATTTTGCTCTGTTTCACTTTTCTCGTCGGCTGCAATTCCCAGTGGTTCATAATCTGGTTTACTGGCATAGACAAATGTATTTTCAGCGTTATTATCTTTCCCATAATGCGCCCGAAAGGAGATGTTGGTTTTAGTATTAGGTGTGTAAAGCAACGAACTTCGGAAACCATAAAAATTAGTCTTGTTTTGGGCTTCTACAGCTGAGACTCGATCATTGATATAGCCATCTCTTTTCGTCAAAGCCCCCGTTACTCGCCATGCCAGCTTGTTTTTAATGAGTTCTTTATTGAATTTACCACGAGCTTGAAGGAAGTTATAATTTCCATAATTCAGTTCTATTTGACCGTTGGTTGCCATCTCTGGTTTTTCCGAAACCACGTGAATTACTCCCCCTATGGTATTTTTCCCAAAGAGTGTTCCTTGAGGCCCTCGCAAAATTTCTACACGCTCTATATCCATCAGCGTAGAATTAAACCCAAAGCTGCGAGAGAAATAGACATCATCAATATAAAGAGCTACTGTTGACTCAAAGCCAACATTATCAAAAACGGTAGAAAGTCCTCTTAATGAAAATGTAACCTGAGAACTAAGCCAAGAATCTGTGATAAGATTAGGCGTATTATTTAATGCTTCCATGGTGTTGTATATGCTACGAGCTTCCAAATCACGATTTGAAACAACTGAAGCAGATACAGGAACCCGTTGCAAGAACTCTTCTACACGATTGGCAGCCACTTTCAAATCAGACAGCTGCACTTCGCTGCTAACCATTTTAAAATCTAACAGCAGTCTGCCTTCTTGTGGAGTTACATTTTGTTCAATATCCCGAAACCCGACAAATCGCACCACCAAAGTGACTGGTTTTGAAATGGTAAGGCGATAGCGGCCGTTGGCATCCGTAATCGTTCCTCGATTAGTGCCTTTTATAAAAATGGAAGTTCCGACAAGAGGCTCACTGTTCGTAGCCCTAATGACACGTCCTGAAACAATCGTATTTTGTGCTTCACACCAAACCAATCCTACACCCCAAGCAATAACCAGAAGTAAAAAGTTTTTCATAAGTAACGTTGGACTTTGTTATTTTTCAGATGATTTGGCAAGACTTCCTTCTAACATCTTCAATACCTTATCGCGGTAGAGCTTTACTTTTTCAACATCTTGCTGTTCCTCAAAGGGCTTATTGCTGAAGCGTGTTTTTTGAAGTAGTTTGGGTTCTACTAAAAGAAGTGTTTTGTTAGCATCAAATCTATGGGGCTGAAACTGAAGTACTACCTCCAAAATCGTATCAAGTGTTTTGTCGAATATCCACCATGCTTCCGCTTGTGCATCAAACTCTTTAGTGATTTTAAGCTCACCTTCTTCAGCATTATCATCAAACTTAAAGCCCGACTCCGCTTGATTGAGAAGATTTAGAAATTGCTGACGACTGTCTTTAGGAGAAAGGGAATAAATCCTGATAATTTTATTGTCAGATAATATATTTTTATCATAACGAAGTTGTTCTATCAGAATATAAGCATCTTGGAGTTTTGCGTTAGATTCAGCCAAATTGTAAGTTAACTGCTGATTCTTAGTATCCAGCTCTTTCACATTTCGCTTTAATCCCTCTACATCTTGAGTTAGGTTTCCAATTGACGTGTTTTTACCCACTAAATCGGTATTTAGTCCATCAATATTGAATTGTAAATCTTTGATATTGGTAGTAAGCTGACGAATTTGAGCTTGTTGTTTTTTTAAACGAAATTCTAATTTTTCGACTTCGTTTTTGGAACTGATCAACTGTTGCTTTAGCTCTTCTGGCGTTTGGGCAATTATTTCTACCCAAAAGGTAGAAATAACCCATGCCAAGAAGATTATTCTTGGGGCTATTTTCATAATTTACTTACAGGTTAGGTAATGTAAAATGTCCTGTAAGGTTAAAAATTATCTACCAAAAAAACGACTCTTTAACAAACATAATTTTTATGTTTATTATCGCATTTGTACTACCGTTACTCCTGCACCACCACGGTCGGGGTTTTCGTCGGTCATTTTACCTACCTGCTTAAAGGTTTTTAGATAATTTCTAACCAATTGACGCAGAATACCGTCGCCTTTCCCGTGGACAATGCGTAGTTCGTCATACCCCAGCATGATGGCATTGTTCATAAAGTCGTCTAAATCAATCATGGCTTCTTCGCCTCGTTTACCTCGAATGTCAAGGTTGAAGCTAAAATTCATCATTTTTTCATTGATGTCAATTCCACCAATTTTTGAATTGATACTTTTCTCGCCCGTGGCCTCTTTAAACGCTTTTTTCGATACTTTTTCGAGGCGATTGAGCTTGATGTTTGATTTCAAATCGCCAATTCGAATCTCGGCATCTTTGCCTTTGATAGTCAGTACCTCCCCCACGGTAGGTTGGCCCTTGATACGTACAAAACTACCTATGCCAATCTCTCCTGCTTCGGGCAAAAACTCCTCTTTTTCAGGCTCTTGTATGGGTTGAATCTTGAGTTCTTGTACTTCAAATTGCTCCAATTCTTGTCGTACTTGCTTGGTTACTTCGCGCTCGGCCTTTTTTTCTTTGATTTCCCGAATCGTATTCTCAATCCGTTGGTTAGTATCGGCCAACAATTGTTTGGCTTTTTGTTTGGCATCGTTCAAAATCTTCTTTTGCTCGTTGTCGAGGCGTTGCTGCAAAGCCGTTGTTTCGGCCAACTGCTGAGCAAGTTTGCGTTCTTTGATACCCACTTCGAGATTTTTTTCGGCAAAAACCTTCTTCTCGATGTCCAGTTCTTTTAATAACTTCTCAAAATTCACTTGTTGAGTTCCCAACTTACCCTTTGCCCGTTCGACCACCGCCTTGGGTAAACCAATTTTAGACGCAATCTCAAACGCGAACGAGCTCCCTGGCTTACCTATTTCGAGTTCATAAAGCGGCTCCAAATGCTCGCCGTCGTAGCGCATGGCACCGTTGACTAAACCTTGTGTTTTGTCCGCGTAGGTTTTAAGGCTGGTATAATGGGTATTGATGACCCCAAACGCCCCCGATTTGGTCAAATCTTCCAAAATGGCTTCGGCTATCGCCCCACCTAAACTGGGTTCGGTACCTGTTCCAAATTCATCAATCAAAAACAAGGTTTTTTTCTGCGCAAAATTCAGAAAATACTTCATGTTGGTGAGATGACTACTGTACGTACTCAAGTCATTTTCAAGACTTTGCTCGTCGCCAATGTCAATAAAGAGGTTCTGGAAAAGGCCAATTTTAGAATCTTCGCGCATCGGTACCAACAGCCCACACTGAAACATGTATTGGATCAGTCCAATGGTTTTCAATGATACCGATTTTCCCCCAGCATTGGGCCCCGAAACCACCAAAATTCGCCGATTTTGCTGTAATTCAATAGAAAGAGGAACTACCTTTCGGTTTTGTTTTTGAAACGCTAAATACAATAGCGGATGCCGCGCTACGCGCCAGTCTATTACGGGTTGATTGACAAAAGTAGGGTGAGTAGCTCCTAAAAGCGATGCCAATTTGGCTTTGGCCCGAATAAAATCTACCATCCCCAAAAACTGATAAGCTCGCTGTAAATCAGTCAAGTACGGACGGATTTGATTGGCCAATTGAATCAAAATCCGATTTATCTCGCGGCGTTCGGCGTATTCTAACTCGCGGATTTCGTTGTTGGCGTCCAGTACGTCGGCAGGTTCCATAAAAAGCGTTTGCCCCGTTGCCGACTCGTCGTGTACAAATCCTTTGAGTTTGCGTTTGTGTTCCGACGAAATCGGAATTACCATGCGCCCGTTACGAACCGTAAACGAAACATCTTCGCTCACCCAACCGCTGTTTTTAGCGTGTTTGAGAATGGATTCGAGTTTTTTACGAACCCCCGCCGCTTCCGAAATCAACCTGCGGCGAATATCCGTCAATTCGGGTGAAGCATTATCGCGTATTTGGCCACGGTCGTCTATGATGCGGTCTATGGCATCACTTACCGATTTTTCTACCTTTATATTACCCGCCAATTCGCGCAAAAACGGAAACCTTCCTTCTTCTTGCTCGTCCAAAAATTTCAGGACTTGGCGAATGGTACGCAGAGAAAGTTTTAAGTCAAAAAACTCATCTAACGACAGCAACATTCCCTCAATCCGAATTTTTTCGAGGGCATCTGTCACATCTAAGTAATTTTGGGCAGGAAACTCCCCCGAAGCCTCTTCCAAAATGGCCTTCATTTCGGCGGTTTGGCGGGTAAGTTTATCAATGACGGCAAAGTTGTCCGAAAAGCGAATCTTCTGCACAAACGCCTTTCCCAAAGGGCTAAGGCATAGCTCTCTCAACTGTTGGCGGATACGGTCAAAACCTAATTTTTGTTCTAAATCTTGCGGGTATAACATTTCTATTTTGTCATGCTACTAAGCATCTATAATCACTTTTCAATGCGTAATGTTCAATGAAAAGTTCCTACAAAGGTAGTTACTAAGTAAAGAAGAATTGTTAAACCCAGTCTTAGTACTTACTTTCGTAGTCCAAATTTACAACCAACTCCACTAATCAATGTGGAAGATTAACTACGTTTATGTTCCATATCATTCCTGCGATTGACCTCATTGAAGGCAAGTGTGTTCGCCTCACGCAAGGCGATTATGGTCAAAAAACCATTTACAACGAAAACCCACTCGAAGTTGCCAAAGAGTTTGAAGATGCGGGCTTAACTCGTCTTCACTTGGTAGATTTGGACGGAGCCAAAGCCAAAAAAATCGTCAACTGGAAAGTATTAGAGCGAATCGCCACCCAAACCCAGCTTCACATCGACTTCGGCGGTGGCGTACAATCAGACGACGACCTTCGTGTGGTATTTGAATCAGGTGCCAAACAAGTAACGGGCGGAAGTATTGCCGTAAAAAATCCTGATTTGTTTGAAAGTTGGCTTCAACAACACGGCGGCGACAAAATGATTTTGGGTGCCGACGCCCGCAACGAACGCGTAGCCGTAAGCGGTTGGGAAGAAGGCACGGGCCTTTGGGTGTACGATTTTGTGCAACAATGGGTAGAAAAAGGCGCAAAATATACCATCAGTACCGACGTCGCCAAAGATGGTTTATTGCAAGGCCCTTCCTTTGATTTGTACAAAAACCTGCAAGACCACTGCCCCAACTTGCACATCATTGCCAGCGGAGGCGTCAGTAATTTGGGGGATATTGAAAAATTGGCCGAAATGAATCTTTTTGGGGTTATTGTTGGCAAAGCCATCTATGAAGGTCGAGTAACCCTTGCTGATTTACGAAAGTGGACTGGGCAATAATTCAGAGGGATTAATTTTACTTAGAAATTTTACTTTGTTTTTTTGTTAAATCCTGAAAATCAGCACCACTGTCCTATTTTTTCTTGGATTAGTGTAAGACCGACAATAATTCGGCCATAAACAAAATAATCAAAATTAAATTTGGTGTTTCAGTTACACTTTAAAAAAAATTTGGCAAACACTTGCACAATATTTTTTTTATGTTTTATCTTTGGCACAACAATAAGACGCAAAATAAATTTCTTCATTAAAAACAACTGGAGGGTATAATATCGAAACACAGCTTTACGTTAACTAATTGTACATACTAAAATGGAAAAGTACCAAGTTAGCGACAGTGAGCTTGTTTCATTGTACATCCAAGGCAGCGAAAAAGCCTTCGAAAAGCTTGTTCAGCGTCACAAGTCTAAGATTTACACCACTATTTATTTGATTGTAAAGGATCAGTACGTGGCCGAAGATTTGATGCAAGATAGCTTCGTAAAAGCTGTTGATACCATCAAGTCAGGTAAGTATAACGATGAGGGCAAGTTTTTGCCGTGGATATTGAGAATTGCTCACAATTTGGCTATTGACCATTTTCGGCGTGATAAACGTTACCCGGAAGTAGTGTTTGAAGACGGAAGCAATGTGTTTAATACGTTAGACTTTTCGGAAGACTCGATTGAGTCGCTCCAAATTCGTCAAGAAACGCACGAACACCTTCGCGAACTAATTCAACGATTGCCCGAACCTCAGCGTCAGGTGCTCATTATGCGGCACTACGAAGACTTGAGTTTTCAGGAAATAGCCGATGCCACAGGAGTGAGTATCAACACGGCTTTGGGGAGAATGCGTTACGCGCTGATCAATTTGCGAAAGCAACTCAGCAACCGCGTTCCTATATATGATACAACTGTTTACCCCAGATGATGTAATTCGGTACGTTTACGAAGAAACCACCGAAGATGAAAATTTGCTCATAGAAGATGCCCTGATTGGGGATCAAGAGCTGTTAGAGTTTTATCTCGATGCCCTTGAGATGAAAAGTCTAATGAACAAAATAGAGCGCACGCCGTCAAACCGCGTTGTGTCAAACATTCTGGCGTATTCACAAAGTTATAGGAGCAGTCAGTCGGTAGCATAGTTATTATGCGAAGCGACTGATTGCTTTTTTTATGACTTGTGAAATTCGCGTAGGGTGGTGTCTATTACTTGAAAGCACTTGTCTTTGAGTGCTGTAATGTCCTGTTGTGTTAGCCCAACGGTTGACAACGGCTCATGGACAATGGCGCGCATCGGATACCGAGACAAACGCAGTTTGGCTTGGTCTGGTAAAATTTTGTAGTTGGTCAGCAATGTAATCGGAACAACGGGTACTTGCTGCTGAATTGCCATCTTAAATGCCCCGTCCACAAATGGGTGCATTTGAGGTGGCGTTTTTGTTTTGATGCCACCTTCTGGATAAATAACAATGCTACGCCCCTGCGCCAATGTTTTGATAGCCCTACTAAGCGACCCTACGCGACTTTGACTACTTTCACGATTTACTTGGATGTGTAACTTCTTAAACATATAGCCAAATAAGGGTATGTTTTTTACCCCATGCTTTCCTACAAAAGCAAAGTAGTTTTCTACAATTACCCCCATCACGGCAATATCGAGGTATGAAAAGTGATTGGCACAAAAAACATAGGCTTGGTCGGTATCGGGGCGAAACCGGTATTCTACTTCTATTTTAATTCCTGCCAAAGGGAAAAACAGTTTTCCCCAAAGACGGTTTAACCAATGAGCATAGGGTTTCCATTGTTCACGTTGTAAACAAATATAAACAAATGGGAACAGCACCAAAAAGATAAGCGCTAACCAAAAAATGCACCAAATAGTATAAAGAAGTCTCATAGAGGCTTATGAAATTTATTCGTATTTCTCAAGCGTGGAAATACAAAACTAATTGCCGAATATTGAACTGTAAAACAACAAAATGATTTTGACAAACTAATCAACTAAACCCATTATGAAAAGAGTCGTATTCCATCAGTTTGGAAAGCCTGCTGATATTCTTAACGTAGAAGAAGTAGAGAAACATCCCCCTGGGCCCGACGAAGTGCTTATTAAAGTTTTGGCCAGCCCTATCAATCCGTCCGATATTATGTTTGTGCAAAACCTCTATGGTATTCGCCCTCAAATACCTTCGTCAGCTGGTTTTGAAGGAGTTGGTATTGTAGAAGAGGCTGGTGCAAACGCCAAAATAGCCGTTGGGACGAGGGTGAGTTTTACAGCTATTGGTGCATGGGGTGAGTATGTCATTACAAATCATCGTACGTTGATACCCGTACCCGAAGCCATGACCGACGACGTAGCGGCGCAGTTGTTCGTGAATCCTTTTACGGCAGTAGCAATGGTAGAAGAATCGGGCGTAAAAGAAGGTGAATGGCTGATGATTACGGCTTGTGCTTCGGCTTTGGGTAAGATGGTGATTCAGATTTGTAAAATGCGAGGTATCAAAACCATCGGAACGGTACGAAGAAATGATTTAAACGACGAACTCAAAGCCCTTGGCTTAGACGAAGTAGTGAACACAGAAGAAGAGAATCTTCCGAAGCGCGTGCAACAAATCACAAATTACGAAGGGGCAAAAGCCGTTTTGGAATGTGTGGGCGGTCATACGGCGAGCGAAGCTGTTAAGTGTTTAGGGCGCGGAGGAGTAATGCTAATTTACGGATTATTAAGCCTCCAAGACCCAAGTATTAATATTGGATTGATGATTTTTAGGGAGTTGACCCTGAAAGGTTTTTGGTTGACCGACTGGATGAAACGGACAGATGCCGCTACGCGCCAAAGAGTAGCAGGAGAGGTAATTACGTTGCTTGCTACTGGGCAGGTTCAAATGCCGATAGAAGCTACCTACTCGTTGGAAGACATCAAAGCCGCTGTAACGCACGCCGAAGCCCACGGACGCTGGGGGAAGATTTTAGTAAAACCTTAATTGTCCTCAATTTTTTTTCTTCAAAAATACCCGTGCATCGTTGGCGGTTTGCACGGGTATTTCTTCCATTGGTACATGACCCGCGTTTGAATACACAATGAGGGTATCGTTGCTTAAATCTTCGTGAAAACGCTTGGCTATATTGAGCGGAATGAGTGCATCGTGCTGCCCCCATTGAATGAGGGTGGGGACTGTAATGGTATGAATATTTTTCCAGTTATCGTCGGTAGTAGTATTTTGATTAAGTCGGGCCACAAATGCAGCGCGATTGCCTTCTCTTAGAGTCAGTTCCCAATAACGATTGATTAATTCTGGGGTTACTTTGGCGTCGTTGGCATATACGTTTCTAACACTACTGGCAGCCATAAATCGCGGAGTCACGTACTTGACTACCTGTTTGAGTAAAGGCATTCGGGCTATTTGGAAAGCAATAGGAACACTTTTTGATTGTAACGGATACCCTGCGGCATCCACTAAAATAAGTTTAGCGACGTTGTTTGGGTATTTTAAAGCATACTGCCAGGCCACTGCCCCACCGAGCGAATTGCCAGCAAGGTAGCATCGTTGAATTTCTAATTTTTGTAAAAATTGGTGCAGGAAATCTACATAATAATCCATTGGATACTCGTTGGTGGCATTAGGGCCTGTAAGACCATAAGCTGGTAAATCCAGCCGAACAAGTCGAAAATCGTTTTTTAGGGTATCTACCCATCCATCCCACGTATGTAAAGAAGCACCTGTGCCGTGTATCAGCACCAATGGGATACTATCGGCTTGGGGAGAGCCTTCTTCTCGATAATGTACTTGTAAACCATCAACTTCGACAAATTTTGAGGGTAGTGAGGCATATTTTGTTTTTAGAGTTTCTAAAGATATATCGCCTTGGTAACCAAGAATTAAACCTATTAAAGTGCACAGAATTAACCCAATAATCAGGTAACTTATGCTTTTAAGAAGCCTTTTTTGCATCTGTTTTTTTGTTTATAGTAGCTGATGAAAAGGTTAATATAAAACAATTTTTTAGCAAAAAAGTTATATTTTTGTTGAAATTCCTAAACCCAAAGAATTATATGGAAACAGTAACTCCATTTGAGCAATCAGAACTGAAGACATTTGTGGATTATTTTTATCATTGGGAAAAAATTCAGCCCAATAAAGTGTTTTTACGTCAACCTTTTGGCGATGAATTTAAAGATTTTACGTGGGAAGAAACAGGGAATCAGATAAGGCGAATGGCCAATTATCTCATTTCCTTGGAGTTGCCGCCCAAAAGCAACATTGGTTTGGTTTCAAAAAACTGTGCTGAGTGGATTATTGCTGACCTTGCCATCATGGTATCGGGGCACGTATCTGTTCCTTTTTACGCTACGCTCACTGCCGACCAAATCAATCAAGTACTTACACATAGTGGTTGTGCTGTTCTTTTTGTGGGAAAATTAGACGACTGGAAGGGGATGAAACCTGGAGTTCCGAAGGAAGTTAAGTGTATTTCGTTTCCGACTTACAATCCTGATAAAGAACACGTTCAGTGGGAGGATATTATGCAAAACAATGCTCCTTTGAAAGAAAATTTAGCTCCAAAACTCGACGATCTGTTTTCTATTATTTATACCTCAGGCACTACTGGCAATCCCAAGGGAGTCATGGTAACACATCGGGCTGTTGCAGAGGCTGTTGCAAATACCAAATCAATATTGCGGTATGACCTACCCGAAACACGATTCTTCTCTTACTTACCATTGTGTCATATTGCCGAACGTAATATCGTTGAAGCTACGAGTCTGGGGACTGGAGGTACAGTATATTTTGCTGAATCCTTGGATTCTTTTTCCAAAAACTTAGCAGCTGCAAGTCCAACTCACTTTCTGGCAGTCCCGCGTATATGGACAAAGTTCCAATTGGGCATATTAGCGAAAATGCCACAGAAAAAATTAGATATGTTGCTGAAAATACCTATTCTCAGTGGCATTGTTAAGAAAAAAATCCGAAAGGGGCTTGGCCTCAATGATGCCAAATTGATCCTGACAGGTGCCGCACCTATGCCAATTTCTTTAATTCATTGGTTTAGAAGATTAGGTGTAAATATTCAAGAAGCATATGGAATGACTGAAAATTTGGGGGCAGTTTGTATGATGCCTAAAGACCACCCAAAAGACGGAAGCGTTGGGAAAATCTATAGCGGGATGGAAGTAAAAATAGCTCAAGGTACTGGTGAAATACTTACTCGTTCTGGTTGGAATATGCTTGGCTACTACAAAGAACCCGCCATGACTGCCGATACTATTGACGCTGAAGGATGGATACATACGGGTGATGTAGGCGAACTTGACGATCAAGGTTACCTCAAGATTACGGGTAGAGTAAAAGAAATGTACAAAACAGCTAAAGGAGAGTATGTTGCTCCTTCTCAAATTGAGTTTGGATTTGCTGACAACAAAATGATTGAACAAGTCTGTGTAGTAGGGCAGAATTTACCTCAACCGATTGCTTTGGTAGTCTTATCGGATATGGCACGCGGCATAGAACGTGAAAATGTTGTACATAGCTTGGTTAATACACTTACAGACTTGAACCCTCGTCTTAAATCTTACGAGCGGGTCCAGAAAATTGTAGTGATGAAAGAGGCTTGGACAGTGGATAATAACATGCTTACTCCTACGATGAAAACGAAAAGAAATGTCATTGAAAAAAATTATGGCCTGATGAAAAACTATATTAATTAAATAGAAAGAAAAATTTAAATGTGCACTTACTTCCTGTGGTGAATCGAACCGTTGACAACTTTGCAAAAGATCATTTAATTTTGCCTGTTCAACTCCAAAAGCGAAATCTACCAAATTCGAAAAATTCAAGTCCACATTTTCAATAGAAGTAGAAT
>JBDHXS010000060.1:0-16709 GCA_039810845.1 Runella sp.
GAGAAAACGGCCATTGAATTTCTGCTTGAGAATACTTCTGCTATCAAACGTCCCTTGATTGAACAAAGCGGAAAAATCATAAAAATTGGTTGGAAGCCCGAAGGAATATGAAAGTACTGACCGTTTTTGGTACACGTCCCGAAGCCATCAAAATGGCGATTTTAGTACACAAATTGCAGCAAGATCCTCATTTTGAGCATAAACTCTGCGTAACAGGCCAACACCGTCAGATGCTTGACCAAGTTTTGGGGTTATTTGAGCTTGTCCCCGATTTTGACCTTAACATCATGCAGGCAGGGCAGGATTTGACAGATGTTACCTGTCGTATTTTGATAGCAATGCGGGAGTTGTTCCAATCTTATCGCCCAGATTTAGTACTGGTTCATGGTGATACCACTACGTGTATGGCTACTTCGCTATCGGCGTTTTATTCAGGGATTCAAGTAGGCCACGTAGAAGCTGGGCTACGAACGGGAAACCTCCAATCGCCTTTTCCAGAAGAAGCCAATCGTCTTATTACTGATCGTTTGGCCAATTATTTTTTTGCTCCCACCGACCGAAATGTAGAAGTACTTTTGCGCGAAGGTGTGAAGCACCAAGCCATTGTGAAGACAGGCAATACAGTGATTGATGCTCTTCTCTATGTAAGCAATCAAGTGTATCAGTTTTCTCAAAAAGTAGAGGATTCAATAAAAAAGGTATTTTCTTCTCAAAAAAAGATTTTACTTGTAACGGGGCATCGACGGGAAAACTTTGGAGATGGCTTTATCCAAATCTGCGATGCCCTGCGTGAGTTGGCTGAGCAAAATCCTGCCTTGGAAATAGTATATCCAGTCCATCTCAATCCAAATGTACAAGCGCCTGTATATGAGCGGCTTGGGAACCTTCCCAATATCCACCTTCCTGCCCCGATGGACTACGCTGACTTTGTTTATGCCATGAAACAAAGTTGGGTAATATTGACTGATTCAGGCGGAGTACAGGAAGAAGCTCCAAGCTTGGGAAAACCTGTGTTGGTCATGCGTGATACGACCGAGCGGCCAGAAGCGGTGGAGGCAGGCACGGTAAAGCTCGTGGGTGCTAATCGCACTAGGATTGTTGAGGTAGTCAATGAGTTATGGAATACACCTTCTCTTTATCAGCAAATGTCTGCCGCTAATAATCCCTATGGAGATGGTTGTGCTAGTGAGAGAATCATTTCGTTTTTAAAAAAAATCAACTAACGTTTTCATAGGCTGTCAGCCATTGGGACATAAACGAGCAATACTCCCTTTATCTATTCACCTTTACCCTTTAAGTGGCACTGGAATCTCCCCCGTCTGTTCATAATTTTGAAGCCATTCTTTTTTGGGGCTTTGAATGGTCAAATAAAAATCATAGAGGGGTCGCATGTCTGTGATATAATCTCCTGTAGGATAGATTACATCACCAAAAACCACACATTTGCGTGGATAGTCAAATCCGACTAAGACAACAGGAACTTGGGCTTTTAGTGCCATAAAATAAAAACCTGTTTTAAGCTTAGACACATTGCTTCGAGTTCCTTCAGGGGCAATAGCAATATGAATGGATTCGTTTTGGAGAAAAGTTTCTGCTACCGAATCTACTAAATTATTATTCTTGGTGCGATCAACAGGATAGCCACCTAAACCGCGGAAAAACCAACCTGAATACCATTTGAATAACGTACTTTTTCCCAAATAGCCAATTTTGAGTCGGATGTAAGCCCTAACGCCTACTCCTACGAAAAAATCCCAGTTGTTCCAATGAGGAGCTACTACCCAAATCGCTTTTTTTAAATCTTTGGGTACATGACCAAGCGTACTCCAGCCTGATAGGCGGTAGAGAAATCCAAAGAGCCAATTCATAGTTGATGAAGGGTTAGGTTACCCCAAATGTAAAAATCTACTTTCGTTTCAACAACAAATATCAATTATCTTTCGTATCTTATCTATTATTTTTAAGCTATGCAAGGTATTACAAAACGATCGTTAATAAAGGATTTAGCACTCATTATTGCTGGTATTTTCAGTGCTGGACTGGGACTAAAGGGGTTTTTGCTTTCCAGTCACTTTATAGATGGTGGCGTTACAGGAATTTCAATGCTATTGTCTTCTATCTTAACAATTCCATTGGCTCTTCTCATCCCAGTCATCAACTTGCCCTTTATCATAATGGGTTATCGTCAAATTGGTTTAGCGTTTGCAATCAAAAGTACTTTTGCTATTGCGGGTTTGGCTTTGTGTTTAGTTGTTGTAGAATTTCCCGATGTCACCCCTGACTTATTGCTTACAGCAATTTTTGGTGGTTTTTTTATCGGTGCGGGAATTGGGCTGGCTATGCGAGGCGGGGCGGTCTTAGACGGTACAGAAGTCGCTGCTTTGTTGATTAGTCGTCGAAACTCCGCCATACGCGTAGGCGATATAATTTTGGGAATAAACATCTTTATCTTTGCCACAGCAGCTTATTTTTTGAGTATTGACATTGCGCTTTACTCTATGTTAACCTACTTTACAGCTTCTAAAACAGTTGATTTTCTGATTCATGGCATCGAAGAATATACAGCCGTACTGATTGTGTCTGACCATCATGAAGAAATACGGGAGATGATTACCGATAAACTTCATAAAGGAGTAACAGTACTCAATAGTGAGAAAGGCTTTGGTAAGCGAGGCCTTCAAGCTCAAGAAACCAAGGTATTATATTCGGTCGTTACTCGTCTGGAAGTAAGTAGACTACGAGATGCTATTGCCGAAATAGATCCACTTGCTTTTATAGTTCAGCACGGCATTGACGATGCCCGTGGCGGGATTGTAAAAGAAAGGGCATTGCACTGATCAAAAGGGACCATCAAGCCCATCGGGGACAGAAAACTTGTTATGATGCCATGCCGCATCAATTAGGTACTTTCCTTTTTCATCTTGCTTGATAATAAACAAAATTGGTTTGGTATACTTCTCATTTTGAAAATGGAAGGCGATTTCACCTCTTACCTCATCTTTACCAAACAAGTTAGAATAAAGCCTTATGGCGTTAACACTATACTTTGTTAGTTTACCTCGTTTGACTTTATTCTTTTTATAACTATTGAGATATACCTCGAAACTACTATGTTTTTTGTAGAAATCGCTGGTAAAAGTAGTATATGCCTCTTTGTATTTTTCTTGGATAACTAACTGGAAATAAGGCTTTATTAGCTCATTTTCTACCTGAATTGCCACTTTCTTTTCGTCACAACCCCCACATACAACCAGTACGAAGACACCTACTAAACTTTGCAAAATGTACTTTTTCATTTGTCAGAGAACGTTTTTTTGATGACGAATCGCTTTATGAATTTTTCTAACTCAACAGCATGAAATACAATTATAGAGGCACCTACACAAATTCCCAGTTCGTTTAGTGTCAATGGGCAGTTTTGAAAATTTCGTTCATAAAAGGCAAATAAATCATACCCAATTTTATAATAAAAGTAACCGAAATAAATCAAAAGTCGCTGGTAGTAGAGCAAAGTTTACTCCGTTCCAGCGACTTTCTAAAAAGGTATTTATACGCTCTTTCTTAGCGGTCTTCGTACATTCCTTCGTAGTACTTTTGATAATTACCCGACGTCACATTGTCGAGCCATTCTTGGTTATCTAAGTACCACTGCACCGTTTTTTCAAGTCCTTGTTCAAACGTCACCGACGGCTTCCAGCCTAGCTCGTTCATTAACTTTGCGGGGTCAATGGCGTATCTCAAATCGTGACCAGCACGGTCAGTCACGTACGTAATCAACTGCGCTGATGTGCCTTCTTCACGGCCTAATTTTTGGTCCATAATAGTACACAGCAAATGCACCAAATCAATATTTTTCCACTCATTGCAACCGCCAATGTTATACGTTTCACCGTTGACACCCTGATGAAAAATGGCATCGATTGCCCGTGCGTGGTCTTCTACGTACAACCAATCACGCACATTTTCGCCTTTTCCATACACTGGAAGCGGTTTGTGGTGACGAATATTATTAATCATCAACGGAATCAGCTTCTCTGGAAAGTGATTAGGGCCGTAGTTGTTTGAGCAGTTTGAAATTACTATTGGAAGTTTGTACGTATTCTGGTACGCTCTCACAAAGTGGTCAGACGAGGCTTTTGAAGCCGAATAAGGCGACCGTGGATCGTACTTAGTCGTTTCCACAAAAAACTCGTTGGGGTCATGAAGTTCTCCATACACCTCATCAGTCGAAACATGGTAAAAACGGCGTCCTTCCTCTTTTCCTTTCCAACACTGACGGGCCGCGTTTAGCAAGTTGACCGTTCCGATTACGTTGGTCATCACAAAGGCCATCGGGTCAGAAATTGACCTGTCCACGTGCGACTCTGCCGCCAAGTGAATGACCCCTGTGAAATCATTGTCTTTAAATAACTTATCAATGAATGTCGTATCAGTAATGTCGCCTTTGACAAAACGGTAATTGGGGGCATTTTCAATGTCTGTAAGATTGGCGAGGTTTCCTGCGTACGTCAGGGCATCAAGATTCACAATCTGATACGTTGGGTATTCGGTCACAAAACGACGCACTACGTGCGAGCCAATAAAACCTGCGCCACCTGTAATAAGTATAGTTTGCATAAAATGTGTTTACCGTTAAACAGTTGCGTTATCTGCTGCCAACGCTTGTTGCCAGCGCCAAGCATCCCGAAGTGATTCTTCGAGCGTTTTTTCAGCTTTCCAGCCCATCACATTGTGCGACTTATCTACCTGAGCGTAAATTTGCTCAATGTCACCCGCACGACGAGGCCCAATAGTATAATTGAGTTTTAAATTGTTGACTCGTTCAAATGTTTCAATTAAACGAAGCACAGTCACACCTTCTCCCGTTCCAACATTGAACACATCGTAGAAGTTATCTTCTTCGGTTTTGGCCAATAGCTCAAGCGCTTTTACGTGTGCTTTCGCCAAATCGACAACATGGATGAAATCGCGAATACATGTCCCATCGACGGTATTATAGTCATTACCAAAAATGGTCAATTTTTCGCGCAGTCCTGCTGCTGCTTGCGTGATATAGGGGACGAGGTTGCTCGGAACCCCACGGGGCAGTTCACCGATTTCTGCCGATTCGTGAGCACCTATAGGATTGAAATAACGTAGCGAAATGGCTTTTAAATTTGCTTTGGAAATAACCACATCACGAATAATATCTTCGCAAATTCGCTTGGTATTTCCATACGGAGAAGCTGCTTCTTGGCGAGGTGTTTCTTCGGTTACAGGCAAAAAATCGGGTTGGCCATAGACTGTACAAGAGGAAGAAAACACGAAGTTTTTTACCCCAAATTCCTGCATGATTTTCAGCAGAAGCAAGGTAGAACCAATATTGTTTTGATAATACATCAGGGGTTTTTCCACCGACTCACCTACCGCCTTACTTGCTGCAAAATGGATAACTCCGTCTATTTTTTCTTTTTCAAAAATTTGACGTAGCGCTACCTCATCATTACAATCTGCTTGATGACATACAACCGACTGTCCGATGATATTTTCCAGCCTTGTCAAGACTTTTTCTTCCGAATTGCTAAAATTATCAACAATAATGGGTTGAAAACCCGCTTGATGCAGTTCGACTACTGTGTGGGAGCCGATAAATCCAGCTCCGCCCGTGACCAATATTTTCATTAAGTGTGTAGAAAATTGAGTGACAAAACTATAAAATTTGGGTACTGAAAAAAAATTGTTTTTCTTTAAAGCGAGTTTCACTGACTTTAACCCATGACAGAACAAGAAATCAAAGCGCTGGTTTCGCTCTTAGACGACGACGATAAGGAAGTGTCTCGTTTGATAGAAAGCGAAATTAGACAGCAAGGGGAGAAAATCATTCCATTTTTAGAGAATGAGTGGGAAAGCGCAGGGTTTAACCCGAACGTTCAACGCCGGATTGAGGAGTTGATTCATGAACTTCAGTACGAACTTACTGTTGAGCGGTTGACCAATTGGTACAACGGGGGTGCCATTGATTTGTTGGAAGGGCTATGGGTAGTGGCTACATACCAATATCCCGACTTATCGCTGGATAAATTGCGTAATGATTTTGAGCAATTTTACTATGAAACTTGGCTCGAATTTAAGGTTGATATGCACCCAATAGACCAAATTAGGGCATTGAATCATGTGTTTTTTACACAACTAAAGTTTGGCTCTAACACTAAAAATTTTCATTCGGCAAGTAATTCAATGATTAATGTGGTATTGGAAACCAAAAAAGGGAATCCAATCTCATTGTGCTGCATCTATATGATTATTGCACAGCAGCTTAATATGCCTGTTTATGGTGTCAATTTACCTAATCTTTTTGTATTGACCTACAAAAAAGACGCCGTACAGTTTTATATAAATGTATTCAATAAGGGGCTGGTATTTATGCGATCTGACATTGATCATTATATTGCACAGCTCAACCTGAAACCCAACGAAACATTTTATCAACCTTGTAGTAACCTAGACATTCTCAAGCGTGTGCTTCGCAACTTGACATTGGCTTTTGAAAAAACGGGAGATGCTGACAAAGTAAAGGAAATAGAACGAATGGCAGCCATATTGAGCGATCCTTTGGGATAGTTTTTACATAAATTAAATAGCAAAAACGCCCAAAAAGTCTGCGATTTGGAAACGATAAAGACGACAAACTTGGGCTATCCCGTTATTTAAGTGTTGGATCGCACCCGTTAAAAAAGAAGCATCGTCGGCAAATGCTTGAATTGGAATCTCATCTTTAAAACTCAACTGACGCGTACCGTGGAGTTTATAAATGGCTTCTTTAGCACACCAATAGGTACACAAACGCGTCAAATCATTTTGAGCGTGCTGGCTTTCTGCCTCCGACAAAAACTTGGGTGCTACTCGGGATAATTTGGGAGCAACTCTTTCTAAATCAACACCGATAGCCCTAAAAGGATGTTGTGCAACAACTATATAATGCGCAGTATGAGTAAGCGAAATTTCAGCAAGACGGTTTTTTAAAAAAGGTTTACCATATTCATCTTTTATCATTCCTTCGTATTTTAAACCTTTGTTTTCAACTAAAGTTTGCATAGCTCGCCGCCCAGAGAGCCATTCCAATTGCTTTTGTGGATGTGAAATGGTATGGTATTCTTCCCATTCATCAGCATTTGCAACTAACCCTTTCTGTAATTCGCCTATTGGTTCGGCTATTTCCCAAATCAAAATAGAACAGTCTTCAAAAATAGTCCATTGACGAACGATAGGCATATATGCAATGTTATGGTTTAACTTTGCACAAAAATAAGCCTGTTTCTACGTTTTATGCTTCAAGTTCAGAAAATAGATACTTTCTCTGGCCATCGCGACTGTGTGTATGCTATGCAGCCTTCGGATGTATCACACCGTTTTTTTTCGGCAGGCGGTGATGGTTTAATCGTGCAATGGGATTTGACCCGCCCCGACTGGGGCGAGGTAGTGGCGCAAGTACCTGCATCAATCTATGCCTTGGGTTATGACCATACACAAAATCATTTGTGGGTAGGACAAAACTACGAAGGAATTCAAGTGATTGACCCACAGAACAAAAAAATTGTGGCTTCTTCTCAAGTTACCTCCGCAGCCTTGTTTGATATACAGTTTTTTGAGAATCAGGCATTTGTTGCGCTCTCTGATGGAGTAGTATTGGTGATGGAACAAAATGAATTTGCCGTTCGGAAACACCTCAAAGCCTCTACTCAAAGTGCGCGTTGCATAGCCATTAATCCACAAACAAGAGAAGTATCAGTGGGATATAGTGATAATATTATTCGGGTATTTGGCATAGATAATTTAGAACTTAAATATACACTTACATCGCACGAAAACTCAGTTTTTTCTATACATTATTCTCCTGATGGTCGCTATTTGCTTTCAGGAAGTCGTGATGCTCATTTGAAAATTTGGAATGTATCAGATGGTTATCAGTTAGATAAAGATATTGTGGCACATTTGTTTGCCATCAATCATATCGCATATAGTCCCGATTCATTGTTTTTTGCTACTTGTAGCATGGACAAATCTATCAAACTCTGGGATGCTAAAAGCTTTCGCTTGTTGAAAGTAATAGATCGCGCCCGTCACGCAGGACATGCTACTTCAATCAATAAATTATTATGGACAAATTTTAATAATCAATTAATTTCGGCCAGCGACGATAAACGAATATCCGTTTGGAGCATAAAAAACCTAAACCAATAGCCATGCAAAAATTCTTCGATTTATTATTACAAGCCATCAAAGGCGAGGAACAAGAGTACACTTCAGGAAGTATAAATCGTGCCATTTTTTTGCTGTCAGTTCCCATGATTTTAGAAATGGTCATGGAATCATTGTTTGCAGTAGTTGATATATTTTTTGTATCAAAAGTAAGTACAGATGCTGTTGCTACCGTAGGTTTGACCGAGTCTGTACTGACCTTGGTTTATTCAGTAGCGATTGGTCTCAGTACAGCCGCCACCGCCATAGTAGCGCGACGAGTGGGTGAAAAACAAATGGTCGAAGCTGGTCATGCAGCAGCGCAGGTTATTTTAGTATCGGTGTTTTTAGGTGTTACAGTGGGTTTGGCTGGCTTTTTCGGGGCCGAAAGCATCTTACGGGCAATGGGGGGTAGTGAATCGCTCATTCAATCGGGTTCTGGTTTCACACGGATTATTTTTGCCAGCAGTCCTGCTATTATTCTACTCTATACCTTGAGTGGTGTATTAAGAGGGGGAGGCGATGCCGCTGTAGCAATGCGCTCTCTTTGGATTGCCAATGGATTCAATATAGTATTATGTCCCATATTTATTTTTGGCATCGGCCCTTTTCCCGAACTCGGTGTGGCAGGCTCGGCAGTTGCTACTACCATTGGTCGTACGGCAGGGGTCTGCTACCAACTTTATGCACTTGCTAAAGGAAATGGTGCTGTACGTGTTTTAGCTACTCAAATGAGTCCAGATTTCGGCATTATTCGCAATCTTCTGAGTGTAGCAGTAGGAGGAACGGGTCAGTTTTTAATAGCTTCGGCCAGTTGGGTATTCCTGACACGAATTCTCTCTGACTTCGGCCCCCAGATTGTGGCTGGTTATACCATTGCCATTCGGGTTATTGTTTTCACCATTCTACCTTCTTGGGGAATGGCCAATGCCGCCGCTACGCTTGTGGGGCAAAATTTAGGTGCCAATCAACCCGATCGCGCAGAAACATCAGTTTGGCGAGCTGCCTTCTTCAATTTCGTATTTTTAGCTGTAGTGGCTATTATTTTTTTTGTATTTGCTGGCTCTATTATTTCGTGGTTCAATGCCGATCCTGTAACAGTCAATACAGGGGTAAATTGCCTTCGATTTGTATGTTTGGGTTACTTGTTTTTTGCTTACGGTATGGTGATTAGCCAGTCATTCAACGGTGCAGGAGATACACTTACACCCACTTTGATGAACTTAGTTTGTTTTTGGGCTATCGAAATCCCTCTGGCTTATTTACTAGCAAAACAATTAGGCTTGGGTCCCGATGGTGTCTATATTTCCATTGCGATTAGTGAATCGCTATTGGCTGTAGTCGGAATTGTGCTTTTTAGACGAGGTAAGTGGAAGATGAAGAAGGTTTAGGGACATCTCTGCTCACTTTATCTTTTTGATTCCCTGATAATTTCCCTAAATTTGCAACCCATTTTTACGTCCGAATGAAAGAACAAATAGACCGTAATAAACTACCCCAACACATCGCTATTATCATGGATGGTAATGGTCGTTGGGCTAAACAACGGGGTGCGATGCGGGTTTTCGGGCATCGAAACGCCATCAAAGCTGTCCGTGAAGCCACTGAAGGTTGTGCGGAATTAGGAGTTAAATACCTGACCTTATACGCTTTTTCGACCGAAAACTGGGGCCGTCCAGAAGCAGAAGTAAGAGCCTTGATGGAATTGTTGGTTCATACGATTGGGGATGAACTGCCAACGCTTCTCAAAAATAATGTTAAACTTGATACCATTGGAGATACCAACAGTTTGCCCAAATCTTGCCAAAGAGAGTTGGCAGAAGCCATGGAAAAAACCAAGTACAATACAGGTCTAAACTTAATTTTGGCACTTGGTTATAGTGGAAAATGGGATATTATCCAAGCTACACAGGCACTTGCACAGGAAGTAAAAGCCGGGACACTTCGCCCCGAAGATATTGATGAAAACCTACTAAATTCCAAATTGTCAACCCAAGACCGACCACAAGTTGATTTAATGTTGCGCACAGGTGGTGACCATAGAATAAGCAATTTTCTTTTATGGCAGTTGGCTTACGCCGAATTATACTTTTATGACGATGTATTTTGGCCTGATTTTCGTCGTAACCACCTCTACGAGGCTATTTTATCATTTCAACAACGCGAAAGACGTTTCGGAAAAACCAGTGAACAGATTCTGACCGAAGCGAAATAAACCCTCTCTTTTACCGTTATAAACTGTGGGAAAGAACCGTGTACCTATGAAAAAATTCAACCAGATCATTCGCTTAGTAAATTTATCGGCGCTTTTATTAGCAATTGCTCTTTCTGCAACAGCCCAACAACTGGGTTTAGGGCGTGGTAATACAACACCTACAACTACTGCCCCCGTAGATGAGGCCATTAGTTATACTACTCCTAAAGACTATGTAGTAGCCGAAATCATTGTGACAGGAAATCAGTTTTTGGACCCCAACTCTATGATTTCGATGTCAGGCTTGAGAGTGGGCGATAAAATTAAAATTCCAGGAGATGCTATCAATAGTGCTATTAAAAAATTGATGGATCAGAAGATTTTGGAAGATGTAGAGGTTTTTGCCCGCAAGATAGAAGGTGAACAAATTTGGCTTGAACTCAAGATTAGGGAACAATCACGGCTCTTTAAGGTGATTTTTGAAGGAATCCGAAAGGGGGAGAAAGAATCCCTTAACGATAAAATCAAATTACCCAAAGGGCGTATCATTTCCAACACGATGATCAAAAACACCCAATTAGCGGTAAAACGGTTCTTCGTTGACAAAGGTTTTTTGAATACGAAAGTAAGAATTGCGCAAATTGCAGATACAGCGAGAGGAAATGCTACGCTTAAAATTTTTGTTTCAAAGGGGACAAAAGTAAAAATACGTCAGATTGTTTTTAACGGTAGAAAAGAAATCCTTGAAGGAAAAATTCGCAATAAACTCAAAAGCACCAAACAGATGCGTTTTGGGCGGCTATTTACCCCATCTAAATTTATCCCTAAAAAATACGAAGAAGATAAAGAAAAACTCATTGAGTTTTACAACAAGAATGGTTTCCGTGATGCCATCATTGCTTCTGATACTATTATTCATAGTGCCGATGAAAAAACAATTGATGTTGTATTAAACATCGAAGAAGGCCCACGCTACTATATTCGTAATATCACTTGGGAAGGAAATTATCTTTATACGAGTGAGCAATTGGGCAAGGTATTCGGCCTCAAAAAAGGTGATATATATAACCCAGAAGAAATTCAAAAGCGATTGGAAGCTAACCCTGGGCAGGACGTCAGTTCACAATATATGGATGATGGTTATTTGTATTATAACTGCCGTTCTATTGAAAAATCTATTGAAGGAGATTCAATTGATATTGAAATGCGGATTTTTGAAGGAAAGCAAGCTACTATCAACAAAATTATCCTAAATGGAAATACCAAAACAAGCGACCATGTAGTACTACGTGAGTTGTTTACCTTGCCAGGGCAGAAATTCAGCAAAACTGAAATTATCAATACCCAACGTCAACTATCGCAATTAGGATATTTTGATGCTGAAAAAATCGGTATCAACCCTATCCCTCACCCAGAAGACGGAACCGTTGATATAGAATACACCGTAGAAGAAAAACCCAGTGATCAAATTGAACTTTCGGGTGGCTGGGGTGGCTTTATTGGATTTGTAGGGACTCTTGGATTGGTTTTCAATAATTTTTCTACAAAAAACATCACTAACCTCAAAGCATGGAAACCCTTACCTTCGGGCGATGGGCAGAAATTAGCCGTGCGTTTCCAAGCCAGCGGTCGTCAATTCCAGACATACTCAATCAGCTTTACCGAGCCTTGGTTAGGAGGGAAAAAACCCGTAACATTCGGAATAAATCTCAGCAGTACAGTATATCGTACCGTTGATTATTCAAATTTTTACACCCGCTCCAATAGCAGTGCTCTGAGTTTCTTAGGTTCTTACAAAAACACTGGTGTTACAATATCACTTGGTAAACGTCTCAAAGTGCCTGACCGCTATTTTGTATTAAGTAGTGCCTTGTCGTATCAACGTTATAAGATGGATAGCCTTGACTTGTTCGGAATTGGCTACCCAAATGGGGTTTCTAACAACCTTACATTTAATTTAACTTTATCACGCAATACTATTGACAACCCCCAGTTCCCACGCGGAGGCTCTTCATTCTCACTGAGTGGCACATTTACACCTCCTTACTCAGCGCTTACAGGAAAAACCAGCTTTGAATCTACAGAAGCACAATACAAATGGGTTGAATACCACAAATGGATGTTTGATGCCAGTTGGTTTCAAACGGTGGCTGGAAAATTAGTCCTTAGTACCCGAGCACACTTAGGTTTCTTAGGACGTTACAATCAAAATTTGTCAATTAGTCCTTTTGAACGCTTTGTGTTAGGAGGTTCTGGTTTAGCAGGTTATGGGATGTTTGCTTTAGCACAAGATATTATTGGTTTACGTGGATATGCCGACCGGGCACTTGTGCCTATCTATAACCGTCTAAGTAGTACTGATGCTTCTCAAAGTAGTGCTACGACCACAGGAGTGGCTTCAAGTTTGGGAGGGGTAGCTTACAGCAAATATGTGATGGAACTTCGTTATCCGCTTTCATTGAACCCATCTGCAACCATTTTTGGGCTGGTTTTTGCCGAAGCAGGCAACAACTGGGGAACAGACAAACCTCAGAAAAAATACAAAGATTATAACCCCTTTGAGCTAAAACGTTCTGCGGGGGTGGGAGCCCGTATATTTATGCCTGCCTTCGGCCTTATTGGTATTGACTGGGCGTATGGTTTTGACCCATTGCCTGGCCAAACCAAGCGAAGCGGCCCACAATTCCACTTTACTATTGGACAACAGATTCGTTAATCAGTTAACAGCCCCTTCATCCCCAAAGGGGAAAAATATTAAACTCCCCTTTGGGGCGGGGGATTTATAATTATGAAAACCCGTTGGCTTTTACTACTTTTGCAACTTGTTTTGATAACGCACTCATTATCAGCTCAAAAATGGGGATATATGGATATGGAGTACGTAACAGGCAAAATGCCTGATTACCAAAAAGCCCAATCTGAATTAGACAAATTCTCTGAACGGTGGGCTAAAGAAATTCAAGACAAATATGCTGAGATAGACCGACTTCAACGACTATATCAAGCCGAAGAAGTACTGTTGACCGATGAAATGAAACGCAAGCGTCAGCAAGAAATTAATGACAAAGAGCGTGAAGCAAGAGAGTATAACAACAAGATTTTCGGTTTTGAAGGCTTGTTATTTCAAAAGAAAAAAGAAATCATCAAACCCATTACCGACCAAGTATATAAGGCCGTTGAACGAGTCTGTAGGCAAAGGAGATTAGATATGTTAATTGACAAATCAAGTGATTTTGTCGTTATTTACTCTAATCCTGTCCATGATTATACTGACTATGTAATGGATGAATTAGGCTTAGGTGGAAGTGAAGACAAAGAGAAAAACAATAAAACTAATGCAAGCGGCGTTAACACGCCTACACCCACAACTAAAGCACCAGTAACTAATACCCCCAACAATAAAACAACCAAACCAAAACAGTAGATAAAAATGAAAAGCAAATTGATTGTAGCCGTACTTGCCATTATAGCTTTGATCGGAACAGAAAGCCAAGCACAGCAAGCCTCGGCTGCGCCAAAAATTGGCTGGACAAATGTAGATTATGTAATGACTTTGTTGCCAGATTACAAAAAAATCGAAAATGAACTCATGATTCAGCAGCAGCAAATTGAAAAAGCGATGCAGGAAAAATCAAAAGAGTTTGAAGATAAATATAAAGCTTACCAGGCAAATGCAAGTAAATGGTCTGAGATTATTCGTGCTGATAAAGAAAAAGAGTTGAATCGTCTTCAAACAGACTTCCAAGATTTTCAACGTACTTCTCAAGAGTCTTTACAAAAGAAACAACAGCAATTACTTCAACCAGTAATGGTCAAAATTCAAGGAGCAATTGACGCCGTTGGTAAAGAAAATGGCTATACTTATATTTTCAACATGGATGCGGGTGCCAATACTACACCTATCATTTTATTCGCAGGCTCGGAAGATTTGAACGTAAGTAACTTGATTTTGAAGAAATTAGGCGTAGATCCTGCTGAAGTTGAAAAGCAGCAAAAAGCAGCAGCAGAGGCGGCTGTTCAGCAGTTGCAACAAGGTCAAAAACCAGCTACAACAAATACTCCTGCTACTACTAAGCCAGCTACTAATACTCCTGCTCCAGTAAAGAAAAATTAACTAAAAAGTATAGGGTATAACTTATCTACCTATCACTCCAAAAACAAACCCCGAAAGATGACATCTTTCGGGGTTTGTTTTTGGAGTATATGAAACACAAAAGTTTGTCTCTTTATTTTACCTAACTTATTTGTATTTTTTCTGTAAAAAAGGCCCCAACACTTTAGCATACTCATGATACCCTTTCGGATTTAGGTGTAAGCTATCTTTGGTATATAATTCGCTCTTTACAGTCCCATTGGCATTGAATAAAATAGGATTAATATCCACGTAAGAAAGGCGTTTACCCGTACTAAATGATTTTACCATAGCATTGCCTTTTTTCACTGTTTCCCAATGTTGACGTCGTGAGGGGGAGAGTTTCATAGACACAAAACAAATCTTTGTTTTGGGCAAACGATTTTGTACCAACGACACAAACTGCCGATAAGAATCGAACATTTGCTCGGCAGATTTGTATTTCTTGCCTGAAAGGTCATTTTCGCCACCGTATATTACGAGTAATTTAGGTTCATGAGGAAATACCACCCGTTCTGCATAATGAATGAGTTCAGGAATAGTAGAGCCACCAAAACCACGGTTTAGGACTGGTAGTGGTGCTAAATCAGTTTTTATGTCTTTCCAAATTCGCCAACTGGAACTCCCATAAAACAGTATCTCTCCTTTTTTGACTCCTTTTTCGGTATCTTCTTTTTCAAAATTCTTGATTTCAGTCTCAAAACGATCCAATTTATAGTCGGGTTCAAAAGGCTCTGCAATAGGTTGATAGCTTATGTTGTTTCTTTGACAAGTCAGTAAAAGTCCAATAAAACTAACTGCAAAAGTAAATTTTATACCATTCTTGAAATAAAGGTAGTTTGTCATAAAAAGATTTTTTCATTATAAAGAAAAAGGAAAGCGATATTTACGCTTTAATACAACAAAAAAGCCACTCTTTTGGAGTAGCTTTTTCTGATAAGTACAATTGTTAGTTTTCTAATAACCCATCTGCTTGCCATTGTTTCAGTAGCGCAATGGTAGAAGCAGAGAGTGGTGTTGTGCTATTTCTTGGCATAAATCCAGCTGCATTAGGTGCTCGCTGAACACGATCTAAAATATTCGTAATTTTGCCCTTAGCCGTAGCATAGTCATCCCATTTGTTAGGATTGACTCCTCCAGCTAAATGGCATGGAGTGCAGTTGGTTGCAAAAATCGCTTTGATGTCTTTGGTATAAGTTACCTTAACTGGCGCAGGTTCTTCTTCGCTTTTGTTACAACCATTTAAAAAGGACACAGCAATAGCAGCTACTCCTAAGTGGAGGAGGAAACGTTTAATTTTCATAGTAGTAAGATGATTTAAGTGAAAAGAGCTGTTAGAGAGTTCTATATCCTGACACGAAAATTACTCGACAGAGGTTGCGTCAAGATGAAAATTTACAAAATAAAAATCCGACCTCTCATCAAGAAGTCGGATTCTGTACTTACCTAAACCTTTTCTCTACTAAATAAAAACTTGATATTGCAATGTTAAAGAGCTGCGACGCCCATTAGAATTTAAACGTCCATCAGACGCATTTTGATATACAGGACGGTTTTGAAAATCTAATGATATTTTAGAATTATGCCCTTTAAGCAACCAATTCACCCCTAAATTATAAATTCCTGCTGTTTTAATGAGTCGCTCATAGTCTGCCAGTTGTGCTGAAGCATAGGGCATGAGTGTGCCATTTTTACCCAATAAATTGGAAGCACATAAGTAACCAAATTGGGTATATATTACATTTCCAGTGCCAAACATTGGAAAAGCATTTCCCTGAATTCCTGAAGCTCCCACAAGTGACTGAGTAGTCCCATTCGCAGGATTCATAATGCCATTGAAACGTAAGTAATTAGGACCATACTCTGTATGAAAATACCCCAAATACGCTGATACTGCCGTTCCTTTGGCTTTATTGACAGGCATATCAGCAAATATTGCCAACGACCATAGATTCATATTATGATAAGCAGTGTCTCGGTTAGCGTTGGTCACATTCCATGTAGCATCCTTTTGAGAGATAAAACCACTCTCCAGATTCATTACTCTTTTTTTCCGAGGTAAGAGCCTGTCATATAGGGTGTTTGGTGATTTTCTTTATCAAAGAAGCTATAAATCAAGAATCCCTGATACTGTTTGTGATGACCTTTTGAAGCAAAAACAGAATT
>JBDHXS010000061.1:0-16681 GCA_039810845.1 Runella sp.
CGGTCGTAAACTTTGGCAATGTTTCGGGAAAAACCACCTCAAAGCACTTGCTTTTGGGCTACGACGATGTGTATTCAGTACAGTATTTTGGCCAAAACCTCCGTGGATGGTGGCGCCGTGACCCTGCTACGACCATGTTGAAAACACTGCAAACTGCCGAAACAGACTACCAACGCTTGTTGACAAAAAGTACGGCATTCGACAAAAAAATGTACGATGATGCGACCAAAGCGGGCGGAAAAGCGTACGCTGACTTGTGTCAATTGGCCTACCGTCAGGCCATCTCAGCCCACAAAATTGTGGCGGGGCCGAAGGGGGAAGTGTTCTTTTTGTCGAAAGAAAATTTCTCAAACGGTTCGATTGGAACGGTGGACGTAACGTACCCATCGGCACCCATGTTTTTGTTGTACAACAACGAGTTGGCCAAAGGATTGCTACGTTTTATCTTTGATTATAGCGAATCGGGGCGTTGGAAAAAAGACTTTCCCGCACACGATATTGGTACCTACCCGCTTGCCAACGGCCAAACCTACGGCGAAGATATGCCCGTGGAAGAAGCTGGAAACATGATGATTTTGACGGCGGCTTCGGTGAAAATGGACGGCAATCCCAGCTTTGCGCGCGAACACTGGCCGATGCTGACGAAATGGGTAGAATTCCTAAAACGCGACGGATTTGACCCTGCCAATCAACTTTGTACCGACGACTTCGCGGGGCACTTGGCGCGTAACGTCAACTTGTCGGCCAAGGCCATTGTTGGGATTTCGTGTTATGCTCAGATGGCGGCTCAATTGGGTGAACAAAAACTGGCCGACGAGCATTTTACGTTGGCACGCACCTTGGCTCGTCGTTGGATGGAGATGAGTGCCGACGGCGACCACTATGCCCTTACGTTCGACAAAACCGCAGGAAGTTGGAGCCAGAAATACAACATCGTTTGGGATAAATTGCTCGGTTTGAACGTATTCCCGAAAGAAGTTGCGCAAAAGGAAATCGCGTTTTACCTCAAAAAACAACAAGCCTACGGTCTTCCGCTCGACAGCCGTAAGACTTATACCAAGTCGGATTGGATTGTGTGGACGGCAACCATGGCCGATTCGGATGCCGATTTCAAAGCGTTGATTGATCCCGTATGGAAGTATGCCAACGAAACTCCCACCCGCGTTCCACTCTCGGACTGGCACGAAACTACCAATGCCAAGCAGGTAGGATTCCAAGCTCGCTCCGTAGTAGGAGGGTATTTTATCAAAATGCTGGCAGAGCGTTTAGAGAAGGGGAAGTAGCAAGTTTATAGTTCACTGTTTGCAGTTTTTATTGTAAAAGCCCTTTCAAGAAATTAAAACTTGGAAGGGCTTTGTTTTTAAAATTTGTGTCATCAAGACATAGACATAATTTTGATTTTTTAAGATTCGTTCATCCGAAATTGTTCAATAAACCGTATATTGAGCTAATAATTACCTATTAACCACTTGGCATTAATTGGGTAATATTGCTATTATTGTTTTTTGAATTAGAAGATATGAGGCGAATTTATACGTTTTTTTGTACGAGTCTGTTGGTTGTAGGATTGAGCAGTTGCCATATTTCCGACATCAAGCCGCTTATTGAAGAGGAAATCAGTAGCTACAATGGGATTTATAATGAATCTTACGGGAAAGACGTGTTGCAACGCTTTGACATTCACTATCCAGTAAGCGTGAGTGGGCGCCCGTCGGAAGTGTTGATTTTACTGCACGGAGGATCTTGGTCGGGAGGAGATAAATCCTATTTGGCTCCAACTGTGGACGCCCTTCAAAAGAGTAAGAAAAATTTGGCAATTGTGAATATCAATTACCGACTTACGAGCACTTCGGGAATTCGATTGGAACAGCAGCTGGGTGATATTCAGTTGTTAGTTGAGTATTTAAGGCAAAATGCTGCTCGCTATAATATTACTGATGGGAAATTTGTGATAGGAGGGGTCAGCGCAGGGGGGCATTTAGCGTTGGATTATGCCTATTTGAAAGATACTAATCATGATATAAAAAGTGTAGTGGGAATAGTGGCGCCTACTGATTTGACCTCTGAAACACTCCGAGAGGGTGGGCTTGATAAACCGATTCAACAGCTGATTGGAAAAACCTTTGACGACGCCCCTGACGAATATCGAAACGCCAGTCCGATATATAATCTAACGGGCGCAGCCCCTCCGACTATTTTGTTTTATGGTGGCAAAGACATAATCGTTCCACAAACCCAAGGAGAGCTATTGAAATTAAAATTGAGTCTTTTTGGAGTAAAATATCGCTATTATTTCTACCCAGAAGAAACGCACGACTTTTCGCCCAATCTTTTGGTAGATAAGATTTTAGACTTGTACTAACCCTATTTAATTACCGTTATAGTTCCTTTGATGGTTTGGTTGGTAAAACGAAGCCCATAGAAATATTGACCCGTAGGTACACCATCAGCACACCATTTGAATTTTGTGTCTGTCGAACTGAAAACCAATTTTCCCCAACGGTTATAAATCTCGGCTTTTTCAAATTGAGGGCCACAGGCTACACTTGATATACCCTCTACAAAGAAGCAGTCATTTTTGCCGTCATTGTTTGGCGTAATTACATTAGGGGTATTTTGTTCAATATTGGTTGCCGTAGGTAGATTTTCGAGCCGAAGTCGCACAGCTAATGTATCATTTTTGACAGGGCCACAACTGTTATCTTCGGTAATAAAATTTACCACGACTTCTTTGCCTGCCAATGCTGTATATTCGCTGCAATCAGGTTTCCACTCAAAACGTGATGTCAGACGCGGTACGCCCGTTTTTTCGTCAAACTTCATTTGGTATTGCGATAGCGAAAAGCCTTTTCCTTGAGCATAGAGCCGAAGTTGGTCGGCTTTGTCGGCATCGTCGGAATATACATCAAAACTTATAGTGCTACTCGCATCTGCGGAAGGCAATGGCACATCAATAGGTTGAGTAGAGGTCAAACTCGTCGAAACTTTGGGCTTGTTGTTGGGTTTGGGGGATGCTTGCAGTCGTACGGTAACGGTATCTTTGACTTGTCGGTTACAGGCAACATCAGTGACGATAAAATCCACTACATATTCTTTGTCAAGCGCCGTACAGGGAGGGTTCCATGTAAAAGGTTGAGTGACAGTACCCTTTCCCGTTGCATTACTGAAAATCATCCCCACTTGATTAAGTGTAAAGCCTCTGCCTTTGGCTTCTAAAATAATATCGTCATTGTCTTTGTCAATCCCTGTGACTTTAAAATTGAGGGTTGTACCTTGCTGAATATTAGCGCGATTGTTGGTCAAATCGGTCGTTACGTCGGGGTTATTATTAAGCGAACCTTCGATAATCACCCGTATTCGGAGGGTGTCAATGAGCGGTTGTGGGCAGCCGTCATCACTTACAATGACTTCCACGATGACGGGCTGATTGTTTCGACTTTCTATACAGGATTCAAAACAAATCTTGGCTTTGAGGGTATCGGTAGCGGAGGTAGTAACATAGGTGGTAGGGTTGGCAGAGACGCCTTTATCGTCAAAATTTACGCCTACTGTACGGATAGTAAGGCGTTGGTTGGGATCACCGTCGGTAATCATTACGTCCAAACACTTGGCTTGGTCGCGCTTAATGAGTAAGGTTTCTCCTTCTTTATAAAATGTATTTTTACCCGTTTCTCGATACAAGGCCACGGGTTCAAAGTTGCGTGGGCAATCTACTACTTTAAGCTGGAACTCGCGTCTCGTGGCACCAATTCTGACCCCTTTTCGATACTCTTCCACTAAAACCGCAAAAACGTAAAGTCCTACTTTGTTGGCGGTAACCCCCAAAGCCCCTGTCTTACTGTTAATATGAAGTGATGGATTGCCGGGAATCATATTTTGGTCGTTTATACCAGCTGCCCAATTGACTTGTGGATAGGAGCTACTTCCGCGAGCGATAGGCTCGGGGTTTCCTGTGCCTGCATATCCTGCCCAAGGGCGCGAAAGCGAATAGACTAAGCTATCGCCATCGGCATCTTTCCCGCTGAAATCAAAAGTAAAAGGGCGATTGAGGCAGATATAATCCCCTTTTAATTCACTAAACTTTGGAGATGAATTGGTGTAAGGCTGTCCACCCTGAACCAAGGCAGGAAATTCTGTATAAAAAGTTTCGCCTGTACTTGCAGGATTGGTGATGTTAGTAATGATGCTATTGCGGCAGCAACGTTCCCAAACGATGTAGTATCCCTTGGGGTCACTGAAATTTTGAGCATTGATAATTATTTCCCCAGAATACCTGATTAATAAGGTACGCAAATCGGTATTAAGCGCTCCGCAAGTGGGATTGGTATAGGTGATTAGCTTACGGGTGGTTTGCGGTAGTTCGATACTACCCATTGATTGATTGTCCGATTTACGAAAAAAGTAGAGCGTAACAGTTTGAGTTTCAGCAGCAGGTCGCCCGTTGGCTTGGTCAAAATAGAAATTTAGACCGATGTAGAAGCGATTTTCCGAACGGTTGGTAGGGTAAAACTCAATTTCGCCTCCTACAATGTGAGAAGCCCAGTTTTTGAAGGGTAAAATCACCACGAACAACAGCACAAAAAGTAGATTTTTTTTCATAGGGTTTTAGGGCTTAACTTCTCGTTGTATTTTTGTTGCGCTATGCCTTGTACATCTATCCACACTTACGCAACAAATGACTTTAGCGTTGCTTTAATAAGCAAAGAAAGGATTGTAAAGTATAGGATAACGGAATTTTAAAATCTGGATGAAAAATTACAAAAAAAATAAACAAGTTGTAGAAAATCTGCTTATAGAAGATTTTGCTGCCGAAGGGAAGTGTATTGCAAAACACAATGGTGCGGTTGTTTTTATCGAAGGCAATGCCGCTCCAGGCGATGTAGTGGATGTCGAAATCTTGGCTTTCAAGAAAAAGAAGTTTTATGAAGCTCGTGTTATCAATACGCATTCTTTGTCCAACAAACGCGCCGAACCTTTTTGCAATTATTTCGGCACTTGCGGCGGCTGCAAGTGGCAACATATCAAGTACGATGAGCAACTTCAGTTTAAATGGCAGCAAGTAAGCGACCACCTACATCGCATTGCGAAAGTGAAACTGCCCGAAATTGAGCCGATTGTCCCCTCAAAAGAAACGGTTTTTTACCGTAATAAGCTTGAATTTACCTTCTCGAACTTTCGGTGGTTTACTTTTGAAGAAATGGGTGATGGCACTGAACTCGACCGTGATGCGCTGGGTTTTCATATTCCAAAACGTTTTGACCGTATTTTGGACATTGAAAAATGTTTTCTCCAGCCTGACCCGTCCAATCAGATTCGTAACTCACTGAAATCTTTTGCCAAAGCCCAAGGGTTTCGTTTTTATGACCAGCGAAACAACGTAGGCTTTATGAGGAATGTGATTTTACGCACCGCCAATACAGGCGACGTGATGGTGATTGTGCAGTTTGCTGAGCCGAATCAAGAAGATATTGAGGCCACAATGGCATTTTTGCAAACAACTTTCCCGCAAATCACTTCCTTGCAATATATCATCAATACCAAAGGAAATGATTCGTATGCGGACCAAACAGCGATTTTGTATGCGGGCAAACCTTACATTGAAGAGCAAATGGAGGGATTAACCTTTAGGGTAGGGCCAAAATCTTTTTATCAAACAAACTCGACCCAAGCCTACGAACTGTACAAAGTAGCGCGGGAGTTTGCGCAACTGACAGGCAACGAACACGTTTATGATTTATACACGGGAACGGGGACGATTGCCAACTTTGTGGCACGACAAGCCAAAGCCGTGGTAGGAGTCGAATACGTACCTGATGCCATCGAAGATGCCAAAATCAACGCCGAAATCAATGGAATAAAAAACGCCACTTTCTACGCAGGTGATATGAAAAACGTACTCAATGAGGAGTTTATCAAAGCCAATGGTAATCCTGATGTAGTGATTACTGACCCACCAAGGGCAGGGATGGACGAACCCGTAGTGCGTACTTTATTGAGAATGGAGCCGACTAAGATTGTGTATGTGAGCTGTAACTCAGCCACTCAAGCGCGTGACATTGCGTGGCTGGATGAAAAATATGAAGTTACGAGAGTGCGCCCCGTCGATATGTTTCCGCACACGCACCACGTGGAGAATGTGGTGTTGTTGGAAAAGAGGAGGTAGGTAGTTGTTTTGTTGTTTAAAACAAACCCCCGATGGAAGAGTATCGAGGGTTTTAGAATTCACTTTAATCTATCAAATTATGCTTCCAAAAGTTCAGACCTTTGTTGTGAGTTTTGGCCGTGACCTTTATGAATAGTTTTAAAATGACCTTCAATTCTGTATGTTTCACAAACAGCTGGTTTGTTTTGTAACTCCAAAAGCTTGTTTTTCATCATCAAACGATTTTCGTAAAGAACGTAGTGTCTATGATAATATTTTTCGTAAAATTATTGCCTCACTTAGTACGCATTCCTAATTGGTGCAATAACTGAGCGGCATCACTCCAATCGATTTCATGGGGAAGTTTGTTATTTTGGGCAGCTAAAGCAGCTACTGCTCCTGCGGCTTCTCCCATCGCAACAGCATTGCCTGTGACACGGTAGCTGGCATGGGCGGTGAAATCGCCGCTGATACAGCGCCCCGCCATCATAAGCCCATCGACATCTTTGGCAATGAGCGCTCGCAATGGAATATCATAAGGAATCATCTTGATACCTCCGCGCGAAATGGTTTCTACTTCATTGGTTTTGCGGTCAGTCGCATGAATATCCACCCCAAAAGTAGGACGTGTGACAGCGTCGGTATGACGAGCCCCCACTACCAAATCTTCTTTAGTAACAGTATAACGCCCCTGAATCCGACGCCCGTCACGGATGCCAATTTGCTCAGGTGTTGCAACGATTTGCATACCTTCCCACGGGCCGCCAAGTTTATTGAGACCTCTCACGATATTATATACCTCAGCGCGGGCACGTACGGTAGCATCGGTGATTTCGGTCGCGTCAAATGCTTTGATATTATACTCATGATTGACCATAATCATTACCAAATTTTCACGAATCAGAAACAACGTAGGCATTCCATAAGAAGGTGTGATACCAGCCCGTTTGATTTCTTTCGCGAAAGCATTGACAGCAGGTACGTGCCAATTAGCCCGTTCTCCTTCATTGGTATAAAATGAAATGTATTGTTTGAGTGCAGCGGGGTCTTTTACTACTGCCAAGACATTGAGAGTCAGAGGCTGGCAGGGACAAGTATCGCCGCCTTTTCCAATTTCCCAAGCGTTACCCGCTTGCGCACCAAGATCACCGTCTCCAGTCGCATCAATAAACACCTTGGCCTTCCATGCCTCTCGACCCGACTTTGATTCTGTAATGGCGGTGGTGAGACGTTTTTTGTCGCGATAGGCGGCCGCTACTCGCGTATGCAATAAAAACTTCACCCCCGCTTCTTGACACATTTCTTCCAAAAGCAGTTTCATCTCGTCAGGATGATACACAAACTGATCGGCGATTTTGTTACGGCGAGCATCTCTTTCGTCGAGTTTAGCTTTGATTTCCTTGGTCAAGCCAGGTTTATTAAAATCAAAGATATAAGTAAGAAGCCCTGCCGTCCATACGCCGCCTAAACAACCGTGAATTTCGATAAGCTGGGTTTTGGCTCCCGCCCTTGCAGCAGTGATAGCAGCTGATACGCCCGCGGGCCCAGCCCCACATACCATCACATCTACTTCATCTTTGATAGGGAGGCTTTGGGCAGGTTCTTTAAACGTACTAGCTTCTGGGGCTGCCGCGTCGGCTTCTTGCGAAAGTAAAGTAGCGGCACTTGTACTGACAATAGCCGATCGTAAAAACTTACGGCGATTGAGATTAAACATGCGGGATAATGATTCAAAATTATCGTTGGAATTCATGATTTCAATGCTTTGAGTGTGAAGGATTAAATTTATGACCTAATAACCTGGATTTTGGTCTTTTATGGGGTCGATGGCCGTGTTATAACCCAGTTCGGATACCGCAATAGGCCATAAATAAGCTTTATCAGCAATGGTTTTGCTTTTATTAGCCATGATGATTTGTTGGGCTTTGCCCGTACGCTTGAGTTCTAGCCAACGTTTGCCTTCATATTGAAACTCATAGCCGCGTTCTTTGATCACCAAGTCCAAAAAGGAGTTGGCATTGTAGTCAGCCAGCTTGAAGTCAATCGCCGAAGTAGTGGTAGGAACCAAGCCGTAAGCGCGACGATGCACTTGGTTGAGGGCTTCCAAGGCAGCCGCAGTAGGCCCGTTGGCGGCTTGACTGGCAGCTTCTGCATAAATGAGCAATACATCGGCATAGCGGTACCAAGGCGCGTCGTTGCCCGCACCTGAGCCACCGATTGCGTCAGGGTCGATGAATTTTTTTGACAAAATCGACGTAGCCCCCAGACCAATGTTCCAAACATACCAAAGTCCTTTGCGGAGGTCTTTGTCGTCCCAGTTTTTATAAACAGGATTGGTAATGTCGCTGTGATGTCCATAGACACCACCTCCGCCATGAAGCCGCGTACCAGGATGATTGGTGAGCCAAGGCCAAAGATTTCCCTGACCTGATTGACGCGAATACTTGAGGTAAAATACTTCTTCGGCAGTCGTAACGACAGTCGGGCCAAAAATCTTCTGGAAGTCTTCAGATACTTGGACGGGCACCAACGAAAATTTCTTAGAAAGCATTACTTCTTCTGCTTTATCGCGGGCTTCATTGTAGCGTTTGAGTTCTAAATATACGTCGGCGAGTAGCGTTTTGGCCGCCCATTTTGAGGGGCGGCCTGACTGAGAGATTTGTTCGGGAAGACCCGCTTCTGCCACTTTCAAATCCGCCAAAATAAGATCATACACTTCGGCTACGGAATTACGTTTAGCGTTGATATCTGTCATGTTAGCCTCAGTTCTGATAGGTACGCCTCCCCAGTTTCTAACTAAGTGAAAATAGTTAAAAGCCCGCAAGAACTTTGCTTCGGCTAGGTATTTGTCAATATTAGCTTTGGAAATAGACTTACCATTGGGAGCGTTTTTGATAACCAAGTTAGCATTGCGAATACTGAGATAAAAGCCCTCCCATGCCCCTGCCGTACGGCTAATGTTCACGTTGTCGAGTCCCTGAAAATTATTCAAAACTGCATAACTACCACGTCCGTAAGCATAATCAATGTGGGCTTCTAAAACAGCGATGTAAACTCCCATACCACTGGTATTGCTACTACGAAGCGGGGTATAAATAGCATTGACAGCGGCTTCTACTTCGGCTGCTGTGTTGTAGAAAGTTTCGACAGCGAGGGATTTCGGTTCTTCTTTTAGAATACTTTCACAAGAAGATAGCACGCACACCAGTACAAGCAAAAAGGTGGCTATTTTCGAAAAAACAAAGTATCTTTTTTTCATTTTGGTTATCTTTTTAGGATGAAACATAAACTAGGCGACTTCACTCAAAAACCAACCCTCACCCCTGCCGTCATGGCTTTGGAGGTGGGATAACTATTGTGATCAAAACCTTGGGCGGTAGAATTAGCACCACCATTTGAGTTTACTTCGGGATCCCACCATGAGTATTTGGTAAGAGTAAGGAAGTTTTGGGCGCTGACATAAATCTGCGCCGACCGCATCCATTTTATTCCCCAATTTTTGAGAGGAAGGTTATAGGAAATTTGGATATTTTTCAGGCGTAGGTAAGAGCCATCTTCTACAAACCGATTGGAGACATTGGTACGGGTGGTATTGCTCACAATAGGGTACTTGGCATTGGGAGTAGCAGTTGTCCAATGATTGAGATATACTTCACGTGGCATGTTGAGGCCATATCCAAAATCAACCGTGTTGTTGATAGAACTGGTATTAAAAATATCATTCCCTTGGATACCTTGTAAGAAGATAGTCAATTCAATATTCTTAAACGACCAATTAGAATTGAAACCATAAATAAAATTAGGGTTAGGATTACCAATGTAGGTTTTATCTAACACAGTGACCGTGCCGTCGCCGTTGATATCCTTGTATTTGATTTTTCCTTTATCGTCATAACCATCTTCAATATACCCCCAAAAACGCCCTAAAGGTTGGCCTTCACGAAGGATGTTGCGATTGTCAGTGATAGCCGAAATATCTACAAATCCCCCTAAAATATCCTGACCGCCGTAGAGCTTGATGATTTTGTTGCGATTAAACGCAATGTTGGTATTGATATTCCACTTCAATGCGCCTGTCAAAACATTGGCGTTGAGTCCTAGCTCAAATCCCTTATTTTGTATTTCTCCAATATTTTGAATCGTGCTTGTAAAACCCAAAGAAGAAGGTAACTGAACGGTATTGAGCAAATCTCGGGTGTTTTTGATGTAATAATCCGCCGTAATTAGGAAGCGATTATTGAGGAGACCAATATCTAAGCCAATATCTTTTTGTTCGGTAGTTTCCCATTTCAAATTGCCTGGAAGGACTGTGCCAGGGGCATAGGTAGTGAAGAGGGCATCATCAAAAACGGTTTTTCCCGAAAAAAGTTGATTGAGTGTGGCATAAGGGCCAATGGCTTGGCTGCCCGTTAATCCCCAGCTTGCGCGTAGTTTAAGGTCAGAGATAAAGGAATTGTTTTTCAAAAACTCTTCGTTTGAAATGCGCCATGCCAAAGCTGCCGACGGAAAATACCCCCATTTGTTGCCTTCGCTGTATTTTGAAGAGCCATCTACTCGAAAGCTCATGGTAGCCAAATATTTGCTATCATACGAATAATTGAACCGACCCAAATAAGACAAAAGCGTAGATTTGGAATAACTAGAACTTGGGATACCGGGTGTGTTAGCGGCAGCCAAGTCGTACGTTTGACTTGTATTGCTCAAAAAGCCCACGCCATTCCCTCCTAAAGACGTACTCAAGAAATCCTGATACGTAAAACCCGCTACGGCCGAAATACTGTGTTTTTGAACAATAGTTTTGAGATAACTAACAGTATTTTCGCTCAAAAAACTTGTAAACTGACTCGTACTAATTCCTGCACTACCCTGCGAATTGATATAATTGTTGGTGGTGTAGGAATCGGTGCGGTCATCCATATTTTCAATTCCACCCGAAACCTTGATGGTCAATTCGGGAATAGGATTATAAATAAAAGCTGCGTTGGTCAAGACCCTGTTTCCTTTGGTTTGGTTACTTTGCTCATTAAGAGGATTCATAGGATTTATGAGCAGAGCACTAATAAAGGAATAAGCAGTACCAAAAACGCGATACGTACCATCATCGTTGTAAGGCGAAAGAATAGGTGGAGAAGACACCGCTGCCGAAATCAACGACCCCCCACGGTTACCACCCTGACTATTTTGGGCTTGGGTCATAATCCGAGTTAGGGTACTGGCTAGATTAAAAGTAAATTTTTTACTGATGATATGATTGATATTAGTCCGCAGCGAATAACGGTTATAATCACTACCTCGAATAATACCCTCCTGTCCAAAAGCACTTCCTGACACCGCAAATTGTGTTTTTTCATTTCCCCCATTGATGTTTAGTGACATAGTTTTCATAGGAGCCTTCTGAAACACAAAGTCTTGCCAATCAAAACCCTCACCAAAAGCATCAATTTGTGCCTGTGTGAAATAGGGTCGAATCCCGTCGTTGGTAGCTTGCTCGTTATAAAACGTAGCATACTCGCGGGCATTCATCAAGTCTAGTTTTTTTCGGAGTGTTTGTGTACTAAAACTTGTTTCAAAATCCACGTTGGTTTGTCCAGATTTGCCACGTTTGGTGGTAATAATGACAACGCCATTCGCACCTCGCGAGCCATAAATAGCCGTTGCAGAAGCATCTTTTAGGATTTCGATGTTTTCGATATCAGCGTTGTTGAGTACCGTAGGATTGCTTCCCGCAATCGGAAAGCCGTCCACTACATAAAGTGGTTCATTGCTTCCTTGAATGGAATTTGTCCCCCGAATCCGTACACTGACGCCTCCTCCTGGCGCTCCTGTGTTTTGGGTTACTTGCACACCCGCTGCGCGCCCCGATAAGGCTTGCAATACGTTGGCCGTCGGAAATGAATTTAATTCTTTGGATTTTACTTGGGCTACCGAGCCCGTCAAATCACTTTTTTTCACAGTTCCGTAACCTACTACCACTACTTCATTCAGAGCCTTAATATCTGTTTTGAGACTGACATTGATTTGACTTTGGCTACCAACTTCTACTTCCTGCGACAAATACCCAACAAAGGAAAATACCAATATCGCATTGCCGTCTGCTACATCAATTTTGTATTTACCATTGGCATCAGAACTTGTGCCACGTTGGGTACCTTTCACCAAAACACTGACGCCTGGCAGCCCCATCCCATTGTCATCGGTGATGGTGCCTGTAACGCTTTGTTCCGATTTAAGGTCGAGGGTACTTGGAGCAAGCTTGGATTGTGATTCTTCTGGCGCGTTTCCCAAAACCCGACGCGTCAACACAATTTTGTTGGATCGGAGCACTTGGAAGTTGATTTGACGCGGGGTAAGAATTTGCTGCAACACCGACTCCAAGGTTTCGTCTTTGATGTCGAGGGTCAATTTTTCGTTGGTAGTGAGGACTCCTTTTTGGTAAGAAAAAACGACATTGGTTTTTTGCTCAATGGTTTTGAGTACCGTTTTAAGTTCGGTATTTTTCAAATGGAGCGTAATTTTTTCCTGTAGCCGTTCTTGGCCAAAAGTATTCTCCGCAAAACTGAGGGTAGTCAGCAGACAAACAAACAGCAAGGGGGTGAGGGTGATTTTCATAAGATAGAAAATCTCTTTTCTGGTAAAGAAATTTGACATAATTTTGATTGTTTTTGTTTTGGAAAAGACAAAGCACGAACGCGCGGTGCTTCCTACACAACCGCAAGTTCAATAAGGGAAAGATGTGACCGCATCTTTCCTCTTTTTTTGATTATGGGGGATAATTTTTTTTGGGTTTACATACTGGTTGGGTTTAATGACATCTCACTATCAACATTTTACAGATAACAGATAACGGATAACAACTCGCTACTTACATCCCTTTGACTCGATAATTATCTGGGCATCAATCTCTTTGTAAGCCGCGCCGATGGTTTGGCAAATCACTTCAAGTTGATCGTACAGCGAATCATCGCTGATGGTGGTGGTGAGGATACAGTCGGAAAGTGTGTCTTCGTTGTAGCGGATTTCGACGCCAAACAATTTCTCCAACTCGTTGAATACTTCGACAACTTTCACTTCGTCAAACTGCCTTTTAACCAGCGTTTTTTGGGTCACGATAGGGATTGGTACTTCTACCAAGCTGCGGTTCAACAGCTCGTTGGTTCGGTTAAAAACGGCTTGTTGGTTGGGTAATAAAAGCAATCCTTTGGTTTCGGGGTCGGCGATGTCAATGCGGTTTTGTTTAAATACCGATACCCTTCCCGTTTGGACTTTCACCGTTACTTGTTTGCTGTTTTCTAAGGCTGAGATGCGAAAACTCGTTCCAAGTACTCGGGTAATCAGTTCGTTGGAATAGACATAAAAGGGCTTGACGGGATTTTCGGCTACTTCAAAAAAAGCTTCTCCACTCAGCACAACTTCGCGTTTTTTTGCTTCAAAATGTACTGGAAAACTCAAACGGCTCCCTTTTTCCAGGTGCACTAACGTGCCATCTTCAAGCTGTACTTTTTGGGTGGTAGAGCCGTTGTTGACTATTTCCTGACGCGGGCTTTTTGCTTCAACCACTGCAATCAAATCTTGGTAATTGACTTGATGATCGGGTTGTTTCATGATCCAAAGCCAAGCCGCACCTGCCACCAAGACCAAGCTTGCTGCCCACTTGAAAGCTCTTGTTTGCCAAAATTGAGGTAAGAAACTGACCTGTTTTTCTACAATATCTTCCTCAGAAATGAGGGCAGAGATATTGTTCCAAATGGATTTTTGGTCAAGCGAATGGGCTGTGGCTTCTTCCGCCTTTTGTACAGCCAAAATCAATTGTTTTGCTTGGACAACTTCGTTGGCTTTGGTAGGATGTTGTTGCAGAAACTGTTGCCAAAAAGCGTCTTCTTCCCGAAACAATACCCATCGGACAAACGAGTCGTCGTGTAAAAAGTCGTTGCGTTTAAATTGGTCATAGTTCATGATGTCGAAAACAAAAAATGGTTAATTAATAAGGCGGGATAGTTGTAAAAAAAGCAGTATAAGTGGCTGTATTCCTTTGATAGTGAGGCGCAATACGCTGTATGCTTTGAAGAGTAAGTTGCTGACCGACTGCTTACTGAGCCCCATGAGCTGGGTCATTTGGTCGAGGCTCATGCCGTGGTAAAAACGTAAGTTGATGGCCTCCTGCTGACGCTGGCTTAATTGAGAAATGGCTTTGGCAACGGCTTGCGTTTGATTGACTTGGGTTTCCTGCTCAATGGATTGTTGTTCGGACGAAAACGCCACCAAAAAATCAAGAAAATCATTGATGTCTTCCGAGGTTTCAAGCAAATCGTTGCGGGTGTTTCGGATCACCTGATGGCGCAAAGCCCGAAATAAATAAAACTTGACACTTTCTACGTCGGCAAGGTGCTGCCTGCGCCGCCACACATCCACAAAAACGTCCTGAATGGCGTCTTCAAGCTGTTGTTTGTCAGTGCTTAACCGATAGCCATAATTGGCCAACACCTCAAAGTAGCGGTTGTACAATTGCTCAAAGGCGCGTACATCGCCTTTTTTGAATGCAATCCAGAGGGTTGTTTCGTCGGTATGGTTTGGGTGGTTTTTCTTCATGTTTTTGCAAACGCTTGGTTGTCTGCTTGGGATAGTCATATTTATTCTCAAACGAGTGATAAACGCTTCAAAAGTACAGGTACAAGGTTCGCAAAAAAATACCCTTCGTTGAGAAATATTTTTTTGGGGGGGGGAGGAGAGGGTGGAGGCAGGCGAGGAAGAAGGGTTTTATTAGTTTTCTAAGCCACGCCTTTTGAGGTTAACTTATCGGATTAAAAAGCTCTATGCCTTCGGCTTTGTTGGGTAAGTTGATGGTTATCTGGGGGATAATTACTGTTGGTTTTCTCCGTTAAATCTTTGCAAATTGAATATACCAATCCAAGAAACTTGTCGAAATCAACGTGTTTGTAAAAAATATTGTTCATTTTTACGATTTAGGCTGCCATTCTAAGAATTGACGAGGGGTCAGGATTTCAATATTTCGATAAGGGTTTAGTACCAATAAATCGTCATCGCCTGACATAATGATTTGGGCTTTCCCTGATACAGCTGTCTCTAAAAATTTGTTATCTTTTGAATCGCGGCAGTCGGTAATGACTTCCTCAATATCTATCATTTCCACGGTTTCTAAATAGTGGACATAAAACTCTTGCCGCTCTTTCAAACTGACATATTTGTCAAGAACAATCCTAATCACGCTCTTCGTCTATTTCAGCCAAAAGGGAGGCTAATGTTTCTTCAGTTAAGCCATTTATTTCTGCTTGGTCTGACATTTTATCCATGGATAACAGTAATCGTTTTTGGGGATTCGGTTCGGTAGCGGTTTTTAATAAGTTCGTAATCAGAAAGTTGAGTTTTTTACGTTTCTGTTTGTCTCGACGTAAATCAGCCCCAACCTGATCATCTACCTTTATTTTGAATGTTAATGTGGACATCGCTTTCTTTTTTACCCAAATATAACGATTTTACTAATAACTCACCGCGCTCATACGAAAGCCAAAGGTAGAAATGGCGGGTTATTGTCCTTACTGTTTTTAGGCGGCAATCAAAAAAATCCAACCATGAAACGTAGAAATACCCTGCTTTTTTTCCTCTTATTTTTTCTATCCCTGAATCTTTTCGCCCAGAAATCTTGGCAAAAAATAGTAACGGTGGAGGATGTGTGTGAAAGTTACCCCAAAGAAATGCAACGGCTTTTAAGTCAGCTTGATTTGGAAACCAAAGGCTTGGAACAAACGCGTGAAGCCTATCAAAAAGGGGACTTGGTGAATGCCTGCAAAGCCTTGTTAGCGTATTATAAAAATAATGGAAAAGTAGCCTTCCTGCGCAAAACCCAACCTACCAAAGGCATAAAAACCGTCGCCAGTGCCGACACGATTTTGAAGGATGTGTTTGTGGTGCAAAATGTGAAGGGAAAAGTGACGTATGGTGCCGATGGTCACCGCGATTGGTACTACAAGGGTCCCAACAACGACCGTGAATGGGCCTGGCTTTCTAATCGTCATAGTCAAGTGTTGGAGGTGTTTGAGGCGTATTTTGACACAGGAAACCCAAAATATGCCCAGTACATTGATGGTTTTTTGCGGGATTTTATCATTAAAAGTTGGCCTTATCCTGCTGCCAAAGGAAGCGAGTCCATTTGGCGCGGGCTGGAAGTGGCAGCCAGGGCAAAGGCTTGGTCGAAGGTTTTTTATGGTCTCATCAACAGCGAATATCTATCGCCAGCTACTCAATTGCTGATGTTGAGCAGCCTGCCCGACCATGCTCATTACAACCGATATTTTCACGGAGGGAACAATTGGCTTACGATGGAAATCTCAGCTTTGGCAACGGTGGCGACCAATTTTCCTGAGTTTAAGTCGTCGAATGAATGGCTTGACTACTCCATTGCTACCATGGCCGAAAGCATGAAAGGACAGGTTTATCCAGATGGAATTCAGACCGAACTAACCTCTCATTATCACAATGTTGCGTTGGATAATTTTGTGCTTTTCAAAGAGATTTGTGACCGTG
>JBDHXS010000062.1:0-16597 GCA_039810845.1 Runella sp.
AAGAATATCATCGAGGTAAACTTTATGTCAAATCTTCGGAAGTTGGAAAGGGAACTACGTTTAGGGTAATACTGAAGCGTTGAGGTTTATTATACTGATTTGATGCCAAAAGGCCATATTTTTATCACAATAGTCCCAATCCCTATCAAAAAATCACGTGGGTTACTTTGTCGAAAACAATAATACCTGATCAATCCTGACTCTGTGGCCCCTCTGACCTGGTTTCCTTTTCTATTTTTTCCTGCGCCAATTCAATATCTTCCTGGGTAGGTTGAGGTTCTTCATGCAAAATGGTAGCTTGGGGGGTATATTGTAGTTTAATATACATAGGAAAATGGTCAGAGCCGCAGTTTTTTAGCCGAGCCATTTTGATGAGCGTGAAGTCTGCTGAACAAAAAACGTGGTCTAATGGGAAACGAAGAAAGGGAATTTTGGCATGAAAAGTATTAAAAAAGCCCCTACCCCGTCTTGGGTCCAACAACCCGCTCATTTTTTGAAACAGCAGCGTAGTATAGCTCCACGCAACATCATTGAGATCCCCACAAACAATAACAGGAAGTTTGCTGTCCCGGGCAAAATTCGCAACCATTAAAAGTTCTTTATCTCTCTCAGTAGAACGAGGATTTTCTTGAGGCACGGGAGGGGTAGGGTGAATACAGAAAAGGCGTACTTTTTGACCCGAACGTAGTTTCAAAAATGTATGAATAGATGGGATACCCTCTTCAACCAAAAAAACTACACGGGGCTGTTCTATCTCTAATTTTGAATAAAGCAACATGCCGTAAGTATTATTGAGGGGTATATGCACTTGATAAGGATATACGATTTCAATTTCTTTCAATTGGGCTTGCCACCACTCATCAGTTTCGGACAATAATATAACATCTGCATCTACTTGAGCCGATAATTTCAGAAATGACGAGGTATTGCGGTTATACTGATAGACATTCCACATCATCAAACTCACGGCACGTTCTACATCCAAAATGGGTGTTTTGAGTAATTGTTTTTCAGCAATGGAGGTAAACGGGTAAATCTGCCAGAAAAGATAAATTATCAGACTCAACATAGATGCTAACAGCAACCAATCGTACCAAAATTCAATTCTAAAGAACAAGGGGTAAAAAAGAAAGATAATGAATGCAAGAAACAACTTTTGAACCCGCGGAAATTCAAAAACTCTAAATGTCCAGTAATCGCTTCGAACAAAAGGCAATAAAGTAGCTACTATTACCAAGCTAGCAATTAGTTGAAAAAATATTTTCAAGGGATTTTACAAAAATAAAGGTCACACAACATTACCAAAAAATTGGCACTCAGTCAAGGCTTGGTTGTAATAAATAAGAACACTGATACTATATTTTGGGGTATTGTAGGTGTGACTAAACTCGTTTTCACACAATATTTTTTTATAAAAACAGCCATTTCTATAAAAAATATCCAAAATAGAGATAACCGAAACTTGGCTTTCATAAAACAAACTCCTAATTTTGCGGCCTGAAAGGATAAGTTAAGAGTTATCCGAGAGTTCGTTAATAGAATTAGTTGATATTTAGCGAATAACGATAACAATTAGCGGATATACAGATAACAGATAACATTTTTTTAAAATAATGGCAAACACGACAAGCATAGGCAAAGTAACGCAGGTGATTGGCCCCGTTGTGGACGTGAGTTTTGAGGGGGAGAGCAATCGCTTACCATCCATCCTTGACGCTTTGGAAATAACAAAGCCCAACGGACAAACGGTAGTATTAGAGTGTCAGCAGCACCTTGGAGAAGACCGTGTCCGCACAATTGCGATGGATAGTACGGAAGGTATTCAACGTGGAATGAGTGTAACAGCTTTAGGTGGTCCAATGACAATGCCTACTGGTGAAGCGCTCAAAGGCCGTCTATTCAACGTAGTAGGTGAGGCAATTGACGGTATGAAACCCGTAAGTAAAGCAAATGGGATGTCAATTCACCGCCTTGCGCCGAAGTTTGAAGATTTAGCTACTGCTACTGAGGTACTTTTTACAGGTATCAAAGTAATTGACCTCTTAGCTCCTTATGTAAAAGGAGGAAAAATTGGTCTCTTCGGCGGTGCTGGTGTAGGTAAGACCGTATTGATTATGGAGTTGATCAACAATATTGCAAAGGCGTATGCAGGTCTTTCGGTGTTTGCTGGGGTAGGTGAGCGTACTCGTGAGGGGAACGACCTTCTTCGTGAGATGATTGAATCTGGGGTAATCAAATACGGCGAAGCTTTCAAACATAGCATGGAAGCTGGTGGCTGGGATTTGACCAAAGTTGATTATGACGAATTGGCTAAATCACAAGCTACACTTGTGTTTGGTCAGATGAATGAACCTCCTGGGGCGCGTGCGCGTGTGGCACTGTCTGGTTTGACAGTAGCAGAGCACTTCCGTGACGGTGACGGTACAGGTCAAGGTCGTGATATTCTTTTCTTTATTGATAACATTTTCCGTTTTACGCAGGCAGGCTCGGAAGTATCAGCTCTTTTGGGTCGGATGCCTTCGGCGGTAGGTTATCAACCTACACTCGCTACCGAAATGGGTGCAATGCAGGAGCGTATTACTTCTACAAAACGTGGTTCAATCACTTCAGTACAGGCCGTTTATGTACCTGCTGATGACTTGACTGACCCTGCTCCAGCAACCACTTTTGCTCACTTAGATGCTACCACAGTATTGAGTCGCAAGATTGCAGAGTTGGGAATTTATCCTGCTGTGGATCCATTGGATTCAAGTAGTCGTATTTTGAGTGCCGAAACTCTTGGCGCAGCTCACTACGACACCGCTCAACGCGTTAAATTGATTTTGCAACGCTATAAAGAATTACAAGATATCATCGCCATCTTGGGTATGGAAGAATTGTCGGAAGAAGATAAGTTGACAGTAAACCGTGCTCGTCGTGTGCAACGTTTCTTATCTCAACCATTCTTCGTAGCCGAGCAATTTACTGGCTTGAAAGGGGTATTGGTTGACATCAACGATACTATTAAAGGTTTTAACCAAATCATGGATGGTGATTATGACCACCTCCCTGAAGCGGCTTTCAACTTGGTAGGTACCATTGAAGATGCTATTGAGAAAGGTGAGCGCTTGTTGAAAGAAGCTGCTGGAAAATAAGTTAACCGTTATTTGTTATCTGTTAATCGGGAAAAGCTCGTATTAGTCGGATAACGGATAACTTATAGCGCGGCGGCGAACCGCCAATAACGGATATGACATTAGAAATCATTACTCCTGATAAAAAAGTCTTTGCTGGAGAAGCCACTGCGGTAACTTTCCCAGGTACAGAAGGTCAGTTTCAAATTTTGAATAACCATGCTGCACTTGTAAGCACCATAGGTAAAGGAAATATCGTAGTAGAAGGAAATACAAAAGAAACCTTCACCGTGGATGGTGGTGTGGTAGAAGTGTTAAACAATAAAGTGCTGGTATTGGCCGAGGCAATTTTGTAAAGACTTTTGCCATCATAAATTAGAGCGCGAGGTAGTTTTGCTTCGCGCTTTTTTATGCTATTTTTTGCAGATAGCGCTTATTTAGAAACAACAATACTTAAAACCCATACCTCAATCCAGCTCCTACTCCCAATAACTGTGGTCGTGCTTCAAATGCGGCTCCTGAACGCGTTGCTGAACCCAGTGCCTGTTGAAAATTACCTGAAAGGAGTGTTGTCCAGCGTTTGTTCATTTTATATTGAATACGCACACCTGTACTTGCCGAAAATGACAATGTACGATAAGGATTGTCGGCACCGCTTACGATGACGGTACTCTCTTGACCGCTTTGGAAGCTATTGCGCAAGAAAATATTGTTGATAAAGCCTGCCAATAGCCACAATGACATTTTTCGCTTAGGTTTTATAACAGCATAGCCCGCTTGCATAGGTATCTGTAAAAATTGGTAGGAATTGCTGATATTTTGTGAAGTAGTTAGTGACTGAACTTGTGACTTATCAGTACCAATAGCCGCAAAATCATACCTCTGTTTGGAATTGTCGCTTATATTGATGGCAGCTTCTAAATTGTTAATGTAGCTGTTGCTGAATACGTTAAATCCATTTGTGCCTTCAAAAACAGAATTTCCTTGCAAATAATTAAGTCCTGTTTCCAACGACCAACGTTGCGCTAATTGTACGCCTCCTTGCCACTGGAATGCGTAAGAAAATGAAGGTCGATTGGTACTTGAAGATGATTGGGTAGTGTTAGGTGAAAAACTTTGGTTATTAGAATTGAAAGCATTTCCACTTTGACTTCCACCAATACTTACACCAGCATTATAGCTTGCAGGCATCATCCCTATTGAAGCCCAGTATTCCTTGGTAGTTATTTCTTGCACTTTTTGCTCGCTCTGAGTAGTTTGATACGCTACCCAAGGCTGACGTTTCGATAAGCCAGTGAGTTCGCGCATTTCTTTACTATTGAGCGAGCTAAGTGCTAAAATAGGTGTGGATAAAATAATGGGATCGAAAATAGCAGGTAAGCTATTATTTGGAATTGACGAAATAGTAGTTTCTTTCAGAACCGCTGTAGGAAGGTTCTTCTGAAGTAATGCCGTTTTGTTTTTTAGAGAACTGACAACCAATTCTTCTTCTGACAATGTAGGCAAGCTATTTTTTTGCTGATAAGTTTTAGATAAATTATTCTTGAATCTTGACTCATCTTTTGTAGAAATAGAATGGGTTTCTATGTTAGGTTCTTTAGGAGTTGTAATAATAGCAAGCGTTTCTTTGGGGTTTTCACTGGGCAGGGTTTGCATTTTAGGCATAGCTTTACCACTCTCTAAGATTTCATCAGAGGTTTTGTTACCCATATTTGGTTTGGAAGCTACTTTCTCAATGTTCTCCTTATTGGTCAGTTGGATATTTGATTTACTGTTTTTGGCAGACCACCAGCCGCCAAGCGCTACCAATAAAATTGTTACTCCAGCGGCAGCTACCCATTTTAGCGTTTGCCATTGCAGCCAAAGAGGAATAATTGCCACACGATCTTCATCTTCGTCCAAACGAGCTTCAATGCGCTCCCAAACTGAAAGTGGGGGTACCTCATCCGCATTATCGAAGGCTTTGCGCCAATTATTTTCAAAAGTATGTTCTTCCGAGGAAGTCATTTGTATAGAATCAAGTTGAAGTGCTTTCGCACATTTATTTAGTAACTGTCAGACCGTTAATTGATTAAAGGATGGTTTAGGTAAAAATATTTTAAGTAGAATTGGTATTATTTGTTTCTAAAATTTTTGCTTGTAACAGCTGTTTCGCACGGGCATATTGTGATTTGGAGGTTCCTTCTGAAATACCTAACAATTCAGCGATTTCGTTGTGTTGATAGCCTTCAATCGCATACAAATTAAAGACGGATTGGCAACCTGGTGGTAGCTCTCTTACCATTGACAAAAGATGCTGGTACTCAATACCCGATACGGTCGTTTCTGCTTCTGACACCACCTCGGCGTAATCCTCAACATCGGCTTGGTCAAGATACGCTTTTTCCTTACGTAGATGAGAAATAGCCGTGTTAATCATAATCCGCTTTATCCAAGCTTCTAAAGGACAATCATAGCGGAATGTATGGATTTGGGCAAAAACTTTGACAAAGGCATCTTGAAGAACGTCTTCGGCATCGAGACGGCTACGCGTATAGCGTTGACAAACCGCAAACATACGCCCAGCGAACCGCTCATAGAGCGTTCGTTGGGATATACGGTCTTTATTTCGACACCCTTCTACTAACGTACGTTCATCTTTCATGCAATCCGTTATGCTTCATAAGACGCAACAACGTAAAAAAAAGTTGGAATCAAGTTTAAAAAAGTTTTTAGTTAGTGATCAGTTTCTGAAATCAGAATGTGTAATTTGAGAGATAACATAAACCGAAACAATCATTAATTATGTTTTCACTGATAACTTTTATTGATATAAATTTTAAGAACAATTTATGGTGACTTTTTGGTTATTTAATAAAACTTAGCCCAATAACGAAAATGATTACCATTGTAGTCGGAACCAACCGCCGCCGCTCCAAATCCAGAGAAGTAGCACTTTTTTATCAGAAATTGCTGTCCAGTCTCGATACTGATAGCCAAATAATAGATCTTGCTGAGTTGCCCGATGATTTTATTCGGACGGCTTTATATGAGAACAACGGCAAAAATGAATCTTTCAATGCTTATCGCCGATTAATGCACGAGTCTGACAAATACGTTTTTGTTGTTCCCGAATACAATAACTCTTACCCAGGTGCTTTGAAAGTTTTTATTGATGGACTCAGCTATCCCAGTGAGTTGCTCCACAAAAAAGCCGCCTTGGTTGGAATTTCGGACGGTGTGCAGGGAGGTGCATTGGCATTAAGCCATTTGAATGATGTATTTAATTATCTGGGCATGAATGTACTGGCACAACGGGTCAAAATTCCCTTCATGAAAAAAAACTTTTTAGACGGCGAAATTAAAGATATTCTTATTGATAAACTTATCCGTGAACAAGCCGAATTATTAGTAAAATTTTGAATCCAAAAAAAATCTGTAATTTGCCTAAGTATTTCACAAACAACGATTAACAAAAGATATTTTTAGCTATGGCGCACAGTTTTGATATTCCTTTTGAAGGCGATGCAGAGCAGATTCTTGCCAAAGCTCGTAAGGCAATTGAAAGCGGAAAAGGCTCTATGAAGGGTGATAACAGGACAGGGTCTTTTTCGTTGCCTGCTGGAATCAGCAAAGTAAAAGGAAACTATGTTGTTGAATCAAATAAACTTAAAGTGACCATTACTGACAAACCTATTTACGTCAGCAATGATATGATCGAGAATACCCTTAAAAAACATATTTCTTAAACGCTCCCTATCATGAAAAATATTGCCGCCGTCTTCTTTTCGCTCGTTTGCCTGATTTCGTCCTGTAATGTAAAGGATGTTTCTACCGAAAGTGTTCCTCAAACAGTGAGCAGTGCTATCAGAAAAGCTTATCCAGAAGCTACTGATTTGACATTTACGGAACTTGAAGCCAATAAAGTATGGGTTTCTGAATTTGTGGTAAAAATTCAGAAAATGTCGGCTGTTGTCAATAATACAGGCCAAATTACTGAGACGTACAATGTAGCTCGCGTGGGTGCTGTCCTTCCCGAAGGTGCTCAAAAATTCATTACTACCAACTATCCAGATGCTACAATTACCAGCATAGATGAACAAGTCAACGATCAAAAAAAAGTAATTGGTTATAGAGTAGTAATTAACACCAAAGAGGGGAAGCAAGTAATGATCTTATTTGATGCCACTGGTAGTTTGACACTATTGATTGTTAAAGATGGCACCTCTACTACAAAACCCGAAACAAAGACCTATGCTATTGAGCAGAAAGACCTACCCGAAGCTATCAGGAAGGTATTGACCGAAAAACACGGAGAATACAAATACCTCAAAGGGGCAGTGATGATAGAAAATGATAAAAAGACCTATCATGTGGTTGTTAGTAAAGAAATGATTAATTATGAATACGCTTTTGATGAAACTGGTAAAATATTGAGAGCGGGCTCTTCGGGGATGAAAGAACCTACAAAAGGAAAAGTAACCCAAAAAGAACTAAGCAAAAACGATATTCCAGGCAAATCAAAAGAATATTTGGATAAGACCTACAAAAGCTGGGACTATCTGAAAGGCTTGATTTTCTACGAAAATGATAAAATTACAGGTTATTTAGCCGCTGTTAAATCGGAGGGGAAAATTTACTATGTGTATTTCAATGCGTCAGGAGAATATCTGAAAACTACCACAGAAAGTAGTGTAGAAACGCCTGCCTCCTCTGTTCAGGAAAAGGCTATCGAAGCAAAAGATATATTGGGCAATTCGAAAGAATATCTAACTAAAAATTATGCTGGATGGGTCTTTCTCAAGGGCATTGCCAAACTCAAAGAAAACAAAATCTATCAATACTTAATCGCCATCAAAGTAGGTGATAATCTATATTACGTAGCCTTTGACGGCGATGGTAAGTTTTTAGAAGCACGGAAAGGGTAATAATGTCGGCAAATTAGGCAACCAAGTTAAGTAGCTAACCATTTAATTTGGTTGCCTGATTAAGGAAATCCAAAGCCCTTCGCTCGGCCCACGAAAATTCATCATTTCTCACTAAAAAACCTACATGTCCACCACTAGTAGGAGTTTCTACATAAATAAGCGGGTGATTTTCGGCTAATGCCTTAGGCGCACAATCTTCGTTGAGGATAGGGTCATTTTGGGCATTACAAATCAAAACAGGGACTTGGACACCCTCCAAAAAATTGATGGCTGAGCCTTGTTCATAAAAATCATCAGCATCAAGGTAGCCGTTGACGGGGGCTGAGAAGAAATCATCGAAATCTTTCCATACTTTTACTTCTTTCAGTTTACTCAAATCTACCCGATTAGGAAATAATTGGTCTTTGTAGGTAATTTTTTTGACCAATTTTTTCATAAACCGTTCTCGATACAGCTTGTTTTTGGGTAAGTCAAGCAATTGGGCACTGGTTTTGAGGTTGGTAGGAGCCGAAAATGCGGCTGCACCCCGTATAACATCAGGCACGTCTTTTCCTTTTACTCCTACGTACTTGAGCGAAATATTTCCCCCCATGCTATACCCAACAAGTACAACGATTTCGTATTTTTTGGTACGAAGGGCATGATTAATAACCTCTTCAATATCACCGATTTCGCCATGATTGTACAATCTGAAGGAAGTATTCATTTCACCACTGCACGAGCGACAATTCCAAGCCAAAGCATCCCAACTATTTTGGGTAAAAAGCTTGGCCGTTCCCTTGATATAATGGCGATGAGAGTCGCCTTCGAGTCCGTGCGTGAGTACAACTAATTTTTTGCTGCCGTTGTCGAGCCAATCTAAATCCACAAAATCTCCGTCAGAAAGCGTCAGTCGCTCGCGTTCATAATTTACCCCGCTGATTTTCCGAAACATACTAGGGATGACCGTCTGCAAGTGGCCATTGAATAAATAACGGGGTGAACCTGGGTAAGTAGAATGGTGAATAATAGGCATATACATATAATTTTCTGCAAAATTGGGCTTATTTTTGATGAAAATCATTATTTGCCGAAATGGATATAATTTTCTTAGCTGATGCCGAAATTGTATTTATTTTTTTGATGTTATTGGTTTGGAGTTTGCCCACTCTTGCCATTATTTATTTTGCTTTTCGCATTTTGTAGATATCGAATAGATTGAAAAAGTAGCTTGATTCAAAAAATGATTCACTACGATGTTTTAATCTACTAATAACCAACCGATTCGATAGGTTGTTAGGTTTAAAGTTTCCTCTTATTTTTGCATTTAGTTGTTTCAACAATTAAGTAATAATCGCTGTTAATCATGATTCGCTCTGTTGCTGACCGTATTTATTTGGATAATGCCGCTACTACTCGCATTGATTCCGAAGTAATAGAAGCCATGCTCCCTTGGCTTACCGAACAGTTTGGCAATCCATCGTCTATTCATGGTCACGGACGCGTGGTCAAATCGGCTATCGAACAGGCACGAAAAACAGTGGCGTCTTTACTCAACACCTCCCCTTCGCAGATTTTCTTTACTTCTGGTGGCACTGAGGCCGACAATATGGCGATTGTGTGCAGCATTGAAGATTACCACTTAACGCATGCCATTACTTCCCCTTTGGAACATCATGCGGTATTACATACCTTGGAATACATGGCCAAGCTGGGAAAAATCAAGCTGAGTTTGGTCAATATTGATAAGAAAGGACACGTGGATTTAGGGCATTTGGAAGACTTGCTTCGTAACAACCCCCGTTCATTGGTCTCGTTAATGCACGGCAATAATGAAATTGGTAATTTATTGGATTTGAATGCCGCGGGAGATTTGTGTGAACAATATAATGCTATTTTTCATAGTGATACTGTACAAACCGTAGGTCATTTACGTCACGATTTGAAGCAATTGAAAACCAATTTCATTGTAGGGGCAGCCCACAAGTTCAACGGTCCGAAGGGCGTAGGGTTTTTGTATGTAAATGACGTCAAGATTCATCCTTATATCCACGGAGGAGCGCAGGAACGGAACATGCGCGGTGGTACGGAAAATGTCTATGGAATCGTGGGATTGGCCAAAGCATTGGAAATAGCCTATCGAGATATGGACATGCACCGTACGCACTTGGAAAATCTAAAAAAACGAATGATTGCAGGTTTTCGCGAAAAAATCGAAGATGTACGTTTCAATGGTGATTGCGAAAATTTGGAACGAAGTAACTATACCGTTCTGAACGTAAGTCTGCCACCTTCTGACATCAACGATATGCTACTGTTTAATTTGGACATTGCCAAAATTTCGGCATCGGGAGGCAGCGCATGTTCGAGTGGTTCCGAAATAGGCTCACATGTACTGGGTGCATTGGGTGTATCTCCTGACCGTGGGAATGTGCGCTTTTCATTCGGAAAATACAATACCGAAGAAGACATTGACTATGCCGTAACAACAGTGGCGGAAATGTATAAAACTGTGGCGGTATAATTGTGAATTAGTGAATAATTAGCTGAAAATAAATCCATTTTTGTAGTATTCAATTTGACGTAAATTGTTTCTTACCATTGGATACTCACATTATCTGTCAGCGGATGCGCCATACAGGTAAGTATCTGACCGAGCGAAACCTCTTCATCGGTCAAAACTTCATTATATTCCATTTCTGTACTTCCCTGCACGCATAGCGCAGCGCAGGCGCCACAGCGCCCTGCACGGCAGGTATAAGGTAAACGAAGTCCTGCCTCTAATCCTGCTTCCAGAATAGTCTGATTATTATTGACTTCAATGGTTTGCGTAATTCCTTTAAAACTAAACTGAACGGGTTGAGGCGGATATTGTTTTGGAGTAGGAGGCTTGGCTTCGATTACATAAAATTCGCGATGAATTTGATCTTTGTCAAAACCCATCGTAAGCAATGTAATCTGAACCATCAACATAAAATGAAAAGGTCCACAGGTATAAAACAGTGCATCCTTTCGTGGCGTTGTTAAATGCTGGCGAACCACCTCTTCCAGTAGTGAGTTATTCAGCCTTGCCCAACGCAAATTTTTAGCATTCCCCCATAAAAAAACAACTTTCAATCGGTCTGAAAAATTACGATTCAGTGCTTGGATTTGCGTATAAAATATGGTTGACTCGACGGATTTATTGCTGTAAATCAATGTTATATGCGTATGAGGCTCTTGGTAAAGAAGCTGCTTCAATAAAGAAAAAATGGGTGTAATGCCACTACCCGCCGCAATCAAAAATACGTGCCGTAGCTGTGTTGTTTTTTCTTTGATGACAAAGCGCCCTGTTGGTTCTAAAACACAGAACATATCCCCAACTTTCGTGTAGTCAAGCAACCGACGCGTTACGAGGCCATTGGGAATGCGCTTGATGGTAATGGCAGGCAATGCATCTACTTCTGGAGCAGAAGAAAATGAAAACGAACGACGAACTTCCTGCCCGTTATCATCAAACAGCAACGTCAAAAATTGTCCTGCTTGGTAAGAAAAGGGAATGTCATCAAGGGGTTGAAAAACAAACGTTTTAACTTCAGGAATTTCGTCAATGATTTGTACAACGCGTAGAAGGCGGGTTGTGGAGGCCATATCATAAAAAAGGCGAGGTAAAAAAACCCGCCTGTCGTTATACTTTACTTAATTTCTTTATCGGGCATAAGTTCTGCCAATTTCTTGGTAAGTGCTTCACCCCGTAGGTTTTTACCAATGATTTTGCCGTTTGGATCAAGAAGATAGCTGGCAGGAATAGAATTGATACCGTACTGCACCGCTACTTCATTTTGCCAGTATTTCAAATCCGAAACATGAGTCCAAGTCAATTGATCTTTTTCAATAGCTTTGAGCCAAGGCTCTTTTTTCTGGTCAAGCGATACTCCAAGAACAGTGAAACCTTTGTCTTTATAAGTATTAAAGGCTTTCACTACGTTAGGGTTTTCTTGGCGACAAGGACCGCACCACGATGCCCAAAAATCTACTAATACATATTTGCCACGCAGAGATGAAAGCGAAACGGGTTTTTCGTTAACGTCATTTTGGGTAAAATCCATCGCAATTTGACCCACACCTGTTTTAGTATTGATGTCAATTTTTTTCTTCAAATCTTTGGCATAAGTCGAAGCAAGTGCTTCCCCCTTCAGGTAGCCATACATAGTGGCCAATTCGCTGTCTTCGCCGTAGAAAAACTTGCTCCTTACCAACCAGGCACTCGTTGGAGATTCAGGATTGGCTTGAACAAATTCTTTTGCCTTTGCTGAAATTTGCTCATCAATTTTTTCAACTTGGTCGCTGTATTCTTTATAAGGTTGTTTTTTCTGGTAAGCATCCATGAGCGTAGCCATCACGGGACGTCTTTGGTTGTTGAGTGCCGCAATGGAAGCCGTATATTTTGACAAATCTTCGTTCATTTTACTACCCAAAACACTCGCATTTTCCAGTTCTTCCAAATCCCCTATAAATTTTAGAGTCGCATTCTTTTCCAAAAAGAAAGAGGTTTGGGTTTTTCCTACGCGTAGATACGCGGTCGTAATGTCTTCGATTTGCCCTTTAAAAGTAAATTCGCCAGTAGCTGATTTCAGTGAATCGGTTGTTTTTCCATAACGGAGATAAATGGTTTGGTCTTTGAGGCCTTGGATGTTTCCCGATACCGTAAAAGAAGCGGGCTCGGCCAAAGCGAGCATAGGCAAGGCCAACAAGCAGAGAATAAGGGTTTTTTTCACAGCGAAAGTGTTTTGATTTTCAGTTGATTATAGAAATGCAACGGCAAGATAAAGGGTATTGTGATAAAAGGCAAAAAAAAGGTTGGAGTCCATAACCCCAACCTGATTTTTTACAGTTATAAATTTTACGCTATCCACGCTTCCACTTCGTCTTTTTTCGGCATGGGAGCGTCGATTTTTAGTTTTTTGCGCAAACCACCCAAATCGTTGAATACTTTGTTGGGGTTGGCGGCTTTGAGAGCTTCAATGGTCATAAAGCCCATTTTCTGTAAAGCAGGAATCCAAACATTAGGAACGCCCTGTGCTACGTAATCGGCTTCGGTAGCCATTTCTACCTTCTTCTCTGGGCGCATCTGCGGGAAGAACAACACTTCCTGAATACTCGTTTGGTCGGTCAGCATCATGGTCAGGCGGTCTATGCCGATACCGATACCCGACGTAGTCGGCATCCCATATTCAAGTGAGCGAATAAAATCTTCGTCCATTGCCATGGCTTCTTCATCGCCGCGTTCGGCCAGGCGAAGTTGCTCTTCAAAACGTTCGCGTTGGTCGATAGGGTCATTTAGCTCTGAATAGGCATTAGCTACCTCTTTTCCATTGATAAACAACTCGAAACGCTCCACCAAACCAGGCTTACTGCGGTGCTTTTTCGTCAACGGTGACATTTCAACGGGATAGTCAATGATAAACGTTGGCTGAATCAAGTTGTCTTCTACTTTCGCTCCAAAAATCTCATCAATAAGTTTAGCTACACCCATACTGGTATCGGTTTCGATACCCCACTCTTTGCATTGAGCGATGAGTTCTGCTTCGGTTTTGCCCTCCACGTTGACGCCCGTGTATTTTTCAATCGCTTCAAATATGCTCAAGCGTGTGTATGGCCCTGCAAACTCGATTTCGTTGCCCCACGATTGGACTTTGGTTTGGCCATTTACTTTCAAAGCTACCTCTTCCAAAAGCTGTTCTGTGAGGTTCATCATCCAGTGGTAATCTTTGTAAGCCACATAAAACTCCAACGATGTAAATTCGGGGTTATGGGTACGATCCATACCTTCGTTGCGGAACATTTTACCAAATTCATACACCCCGTCAAAACCACCCACAATCAGGCGTTTGAGGTATAATTCGTTGGCAATCCGCATATACAGCGGCATATCCAATGTATTGTGGTGCGTTTTGAACGGACGTGCCGTAGCCCCTCCGTGGATGGGCTGCAAAATGGGTGTTTCGACCTCTAACCAGCCTTTGTCGTCAAAAATTCGACGCATGGTGCTAATGATACGGGCACGTTTGATAAAAATATCTTTGACGTGAGGATTCACAATCAAGTCCACGTACCGCTGACGGTAACGTTGTTCTGGGTCAGAGAAAGCGTCAAACACTTTACCATCTACTTCTTTCACCACCGGAAGTGGGCGAAGCGATTTGTTCAAAATCTTAAATTCCTCAACGTGAATCGAAATCTCTCCTGTTTGAGTAGTGAAGACATACCCTTTTACGCCGATGAGATCACCAATATCAAGTAGTTTTTTGAAAACTGTATTATAAAGCGTTTTGTCCTCGCCCGGACATAAATCATCACGACGAAAATATAATTGAATGCGGCCTGTGCTGTCTTGTAATTCGGCAAAAGACGCGCTTCCCATGATACGGAAGCTCATCAAACGGCCAGCAATCGATATACTCTTATAATTTAGCTTATCGTTTTCGTAGTTTTTATGAATATCAGCCGCCGTAGCGTTTACCTCAAATAATTCGGCAGGATAGGGGTCAATCCCCATTTTCATCAATTCTTCGCGCTTTTGTCTGCGCAGCAGTTCTTGTTCGCTTAACATTGTATTCGACAGTTTACGGCAGAATCTCTGCCGCTTTATACATTTATGAGGCCACAAAATTAAGAAAAATAACAGTTAGTAGGTGCTTTTAATCAACCTTGTATCTGGTTTTGACTACTTTCCATAAAAACTTCAAATCCAAAAGTTAGTTCTGACCATTCATCAAATCTCTTTGCCTTTTGTCCGATTCAACGGAAAATCTTAGACAAAAGATGCTACTATTGTGATATCATTTTAATATCATACTATCATGAAAGAAAAAGAACTCACCTCAGCCTCAGGCTATGTATTCATTGGAATGGGATTAGCTTCTTGGATTTTCGGCGGAATAGCTGCTGCTGCTCAAGCAGGGCTGTTGTCTGGCATTTTGTTTTTTGCTGGCACCATTTTACTGATAGGTTTAACGGTTATTAATCCCAACGAAGCCGCAGTTGCAACCTTCTTCGGCGAATACGTAGGAACCATGAAACAAAATGGATTGCGTTGGGTCAATCCGCTGTATCGTCGTCGGAAGATTAGTTTGCGAGCTCGCAACCTTAACGGACAAAAACTGAAAGTAAATGACAAAATGGGTAATCCTATTGAAATTGCAGCGGTTGTCGTTTGGCGAGTGGAAGACACCGCTCAAGCCGTATTTGAAGTGGACGATTACCAAAAATTTGTCGAGATTCAATCAGAAGCGGCTGTACGTAAGTTGGCAGGCTCGTATTCTTACGACAACATAGAAGATGAAGAAGCAAGTATTACCCTGCGCGACGGTTCAGGCAAAATCAACGATATGCTTGAACATGAACTCAATGAACGATTAACTCGTGCAGGAGTAGGAGTACTTGAAGCACGTATTAGCCACTTGGCGTATTCACCCGAAATTGCAGGGGCGATGCTCCAACGTCAGCAGGCTTCTGCGGTAGTGGCGGCTCGTAAGCAAATTGTGGATGGAGCGGTTGGAATGGTTGAAATGGCATTGGCAAAACTCTCCGAAAAAGGGATTGTCCATTTGGACGAAGAGCGTAAAGCTGCCATGGTGAGTAACTTGTTAGTAGTACTTTGCGGTGAAAAATCCGTCAGCCCCATTGTCAATACTGGGACTTTATATAACTAAAACCACCGTTTTAGTACATATTAATTGTAGGAATGTTTGGATAAAATATAATCCGAACATTCCTGCTTGTGTTACATATCAATTTCATTTTCAATCCAATGGCAAATGAAAAAAAACCATTTGTGCTCCGAATCAGCCCTGAAATGCTCAAAGAACTGGAACAATGGGCTCAGGAAGAGTTCAGAAGTACCAATGGCCAAATCGAATACGTACTAAGTGATGCGCTCAAAAAAAGGCGTAAAACGTCAAGGCATATCCCTATTAGAGACCAAGAAACTAAAACCTAAGTTGTGGTTTTATTAGAAGTTTTTGCCTGCATTTTTGTTTACTCCCTGACCGTTAGGTAACTTTTTAGGTGTGCCAATTTCCTTTTTGCTAAATTGGACTCAAAAAACACATTAGCAAGATGAAATGGACACACCTATGTTTTGCATTTTTCTTTTTCTTTTCACCTTTTCGTGAAGGAATAGCGCAAATTAGTACGGGCTCTATCAAAGAGGGGGTGATGGAGGTCGGAGTATGGCAATTTAACAATTTTTCAGGTATTCAAGGCGGGTACTTAAATCCTGCTTCTTTGAGCGATTCAAGAATTGGTTGGCAGGTTCAGCTTGGTTCTGTATATACCCAAGGTGGCATAACAAATATCGATAACCCAAATAACCATGTGCTCTTTTCAGAAACTTCATTAAAGCTCAACAAACAGATATGGTCACCAATTTATACGGATGTTCGCGGCCCAGGTTTTATGCTTCAACTCCCCAACAGGCACGCTTTTTCTATCTCAACCCGCTATCGTGCTGCAAGTTATCAAACAACAACCTTTTTCGGGAACAGTACTGCAAGTGTGAACAGGGGTTGGACAACGGAAGCGTTTAATGAAATAGGATTATCATACGCATTGCCG